>NZ_DKIK01000078.1:0-48098 GCF_002454215.1 Acinetobacter sp. UBA6720 | reverse complement strand
AAACTTGTGGTCACATGTCTACGAATTTCACTTTGTGAACTTGCTTTAAGCGACCTTTCTTTAATGTAAGAGTCGCAAACTTCGCGCAACGTAATAGACATTAATGCATGTGCTTTTGCCTGCGCTGTTGGGCTTGTACCCATACGCATTGTGCGTAAATGCTCGCGGGCAATATCACGTGCTTGGTCAGGGGCAAAGACACCATACTGCCCGATAGTAATACGCTCCGAGCGACCATTAACACGGTTTTGAACAATAAAGCTAACACGACCTTTCGGGGTAACTCGAATACCGAAACCTTTTAATTCAGTATCCCATTCAAATTTATCTTTGCTAATTGGTGCAGGGTATTTGTCGATGAAGCTCTTAGTCAACTTAGGCATGATAGAACTCCTCACCGACATTGTAGTTGGTGATAAATGTAGTATGATTCATTTGTTGATTCCTAGTAGGGATATAACCACAGGCAAGGGCTATTGGCGTAGTCGCTTGCCTTTTGTTTGCACTGTAACTCGTAAGCAATTTGTAAGCGATACAGGGAAAGCATAAACAAGCTACATAAAACAAAATATAGCTTCAAGGCATTGTTTTGTAAAGGAATGTATGGCTTACTAAATGTTAATAAAGCCTAGTAAAGTGTAAGTCCCAATAACTTGAAAACCGACGAGGGTGTGAGTCCTCCGTGAGTTCGAATCTCACCGCTTCCGCCAAATTTTGAAAAAGCCCTTGTATTTGCAAGGGCTTTTTTCTTGCTTAAGGTTTTACCTCTCAACCTACCCCTCATCAAATTTTGAATTGACTCAAGCCTCAAAACAACAAAATAAGACAGAGCAAGACGGCTAGTTTATTTGGTATAACTTATTCTCAAGTTATCCGAGTCAGATTTGGTATTATTCTTTTAGAATGAATAATCAAGATTTTTATTGTAGAAACAAATGTTAAGAAGTTTAGATTTCCCTAAACCATCCCAACTGCGTCGATAACAATTTGCCTATTTTCCATATCTTTCTGCCTAAATGCTTAATGATTTTAGCCATTTATTTCGCTCTAATGAATGAGTCCTTGTATATTTGCAAGGCATCGCATTGTTTCTTGGCGGAATCACTGCATGTGTTTGTCGATCCCAAATGACCTGTCGAAAGGATTTTGTGTCATAAGCACCATTAGTATAGATGGAGTCAATCCTTTCATTATTTTGAATTTGATCAAGCGAATTTATGAACATTTGTGAATTACTAACATTATTTGTCGTGAGCGAAACAGCACATATTTGCGGGGTTTTAGTATCTATACCGATATGAAGTTTACGCTATTGACGACGATATTTATTTTGATGTTTTTTTGGCTTCTATTTGACATTATCTAAAAATTTCAAACCAATAGATCTTCTATGAACAGTATACGGCTCATAGAACAAGACCAATTTATTCTGCGGTAGATTTTTGATGAAGCTTATGTAGCTAAGCATTATATTGCTGAATAAACCTTTAGACATAAGTTTGTGAAATAAAGATTTTATGAATTAAAAAATTAAGTTTTGATATCAATGTTTTGGAAATAAAAGAGCCTAAAAAACATATTTTTTTTAACACTTATATGAAAATATGTGTTTCATTTCACATAAACATAGATATTATGTAGAGGTAATGAAAAAAAGATTTGTTTTATTGTAAGTGTGTCAAGTTTGTTTAGAAGTGAAATTTAAAATACAAAGCAGAACTTTTTCAATCATTACATAAATTTTTCTGTAAAAAATTCGATTGATTTAAAAAGGTTTTAGTGATGAAACGATTTAATTTAGCTTTACTTGCAACAACTTTATGTGCTGCTGGTGCAACAACTTCTGTTTTCGCTACTGATGGTACGATTACGATTAATGGTCGAGTGATTACTAGTACATGTACTTTAACGGGTAGTGGTACGGCTGGTACTGGTATTCAAAATGTGACAGTGACACTTCCAACAGTACCGAATTCAGTATTTGCGGCAGCAAATAGTTCAGCTCAGGCAACTAATTTTAATTTATCACTAACGAATTCTGCTGGAACTGCTGCATGTGATGCAGTCACCATTGCGGGTTTGCAAGGGATTACTTTGGGTGGACCTACGAATGCAAGTCAATATGTAAGTGGTGGTACAACTCGATTGGTTAATACTGTTTCAGGATCAACAGTAAATGTCCAACTTAAATTGGCTTCAGTATCTTCACCAATTGATTTTGCTTTAACGAATCAATTGACAAATAGTAATGCTACTAGTACGACAAGTGGTATTTGGAATATGCAAGCACAGTATTTTTCTCCTTCAGCAACACCTACTGCTCAACAAGTAAATTCTGTTGTTAATTATATCTTGAACTACAACTAAGCGTTTGGGTATGAGGAAAAATATGCGTAAGTTCAGTTTTATTCTTTCGATATTCTTGATTAGCCATTATACAAATGCTGGTGTAAGTATAGATGGTACTCGCATTATTTTTCCTTCCAATGCTAAAAGTGTTAGTGTGCAATTACGTAATGAATTTGCAACGCCAGCCTTGGTTCAGACATGGATTGATCAGGGCGATATGGGAACTATACCCGCAGCTGATCAAATTCCTTTCGTACTTACTCCACCTTTATCTCGTGTTGAGTCTAAAAAAGGGCAGATTATCCGGATTATACCTACAGGTTCACCCACATTACCTCAGGATCGTGAATCCTTGTATTGGTTTAATATGTTGGATATTCCACCCGAAGATCCAGCAAATGAAAGTAAGAATGTACTGACTTTTAATGTGCGCAGTCGAATTAAACTGTTTTACCGTCCGACTAGTTTAAAAATTTCGTCCGATAAAGCTTTTGCCAGTGTTCGTTACAACTACAATAACAGTACTCAATCTGTCACTTTGGATAACCCAACGCCATATTTTGTCACAGTCACTAAAGCGGATTTTAAAAATCAAAATCAAACAGCAAGCTATACCGCAGATGCCGTTATGCTGGCGCCTTTTTCACAACAAACATTGAATAAGTTTCAGTTGAAGTTTCAGCCTGATCAAATGAGTTATACAATTATTAATGATTTAGGTGGAAATCAGACTTTTGAGGTGAAATAAATAACCACTCACTGAGTATTTAACGGTATGAAAATCAGATATTCAAGTAGTTTTCTATTGCTTATTCTTCTTGTAAGCAAATCTTATGCTTCTTCCGAATTGGATATTTCTGGTCAAAATCCGGATAAAATATTGGCTCAAAATAATAAAAATATTTTAACGTTTAGTTCTTCTTCACTATTTGGAGGGCAAAATCAAAGTGTTGACTTGTCGATATTTCGTAGTGCGAATTATGTTGCTGAAGGTACTTATATTGTAGATACAACAGTCAATGATCGTTCGATTGGCGAGCTAAAACTATTATTTAAGCATTTGGATGCAAATCCCACCGCAGTTTTATGTATTGATACAGATATGTTAAAACGTTTGGATTTGCAGTCACACTATTTGAATTCTCTGACTAAAAAAGACTGCTTGACCATTAAAGATGTTAGTCCAGATGCATATTATGATTTTGACCTATCAACTCAAAAAATAGCGATTTACATCCCGCAAAAATTTGTTGTAGATCGACCTAAGGGCTACATTGATCCTGCGCTATTTGATTCAGGTATTACTTCTGCTTTTGTTGGTTATAATGCCAACTTCAACCAAAATGATCAGGAAGACAGTAAATATTTGGCTTTAACAGCAGGATTAAATCTAAATGGTTGGTATTTTCGTCATGCAGGGAATTTTGACTCGAAGGATTCTGGTTTAGGAACGTATCGCTCCTATCAAAATGTACTTTATCGTGATATCACCGCGATAAATGCGCGTATAAGTAGTGGGCAGTTTAATACATCTAGCTTACAAACTGAAAGTTTACCAATTGTGGGAGTACAACTCGCTTCAGATTTGTCGATGTTACCTTGGTCTATGCGTAGCTACGCACCAGTAATTGAAAATGTTGCCAATACCAATGCGCTGGTCCGGGTTTTTCAAAATGGCCAAAAAATCTATGAGAAAACAGTTCCCGCGGGCCCATTTCGTATTACTGATTTAACTTCTTTTGCTTCAGGAGTGATGACGCTAGAAATTACAGAGAATGGTGGCGAGAAGAAAACCTATATTATCCCTGTGCAAAATAATATGAATTTATTAAAGTCTGGACAAAAGACATTTAGCATTGCACTTGGGAATTATAAAACTATTGAAAAATTGACAGATGACAGTGTGTTACAGGGTAGTTATAACTATGGGTTAAATAACTATTTAACATTGTTGAGTGGAATTAATTTAACTGAAGATTATCAGGGTGTATTACTAGGGGCAGGCTTAAATACCTTTTTTGGTGGGGTAAGTATTAAGGCAAATGCAAGTTCTGCTACATGGCAGGATCAGGACTATAATGGTCAAAAAGTTGCGTTGGATTATTCTTATTATATGCCTGTATACAAAATGAATTTTTATGCAAATGCGCAAACTCAAACACGACATTATTTTTCGGTATCTAATTTACTTTCTTATAAAAATTACGATGATTTAAATCAAAATGAGTTAAATGATTTATATTTAACTGCTGATTTAAAAAATCAGATCAATTTCAGTTTAAGTAAAAGCTTCGATAACCCAAGAATAGGTGCGTTTAGTGTAGGGTTTTTAGTAAGTGATTATTGGGATAAAGATAATAATAGGTACCAATATAACTTGAGTTATGGCAATTCATGGAAACGCTTGTCTTATTCGATTGGATTTTCTCAAACTAATTATAAAGAGAATAATTTTGACAAGGATCAAAGTGTTTATGCTAGTCTCTCTTTGCCTCTTGACTTTCGAAAGTCTAATCTCAACCTTAACTCGACTTATCAGCAGGGTGAACAACAAGGACGCGATAGCGATAGCTTTGGTACTTATTTGTCTGGTACGGCAGGTCATAATAACAATCTTAACTTTGGTTTAGGGGCAACTTCCAATCGTTATGATGGCAGCACCAATACCTCATACAATGCCAATGTAAACTATCTATTGCCTTATGTGAATTTAGGGGCAACGGTGTACCATGCTAATCAAGATACCCAATATTCAGTTTCAGCACAGGGTGCAATTGTAGTACATCCTTATGGTATTACAGCAACCAATACTGCAGCAGATACTTATACTATTATTCATGTTGATCATGGTGCTGGTGCAAGTATTGACAACGCATGGGGGATAAAACTTGACCGTTGGGGAAATGCAATTTATCCAAATGCTTTAGCCTATTCGATCAATACGATTTCGATCAATCCAGATCAATTGCCGCCTGAAATTACTTTGGATGGTAACCAAGCTCAAGTTATTCCGCGTATGTATAGTTCAACTCTTGCGACGTTCAAGGCGAATCAACAAAGCAATATTTTAATGCGTATTCATGGTAAAAACATACAACAATTTCCGATGGGAAGTCGTATTGAAACATCAAGTGGTCAGTTAATTGGTTTGATGGGACAGTCAAATCAATCCTTACTTACTCATGATATTCGTGATTTAAAAGAACCTTTAAAAGTTGTATGGGGGGATCAGTTAAAACAAAGCTGTAGTATTCCTATAACAGAGTTTGGTTCAATCGTTAAGAAAAAGAATAGTCAATTAGATATTCTTAATGTGGAGTGCCATTAAATGTATAAGAGAATAGCGCTAGTCATAATGTGTCTATTGGCTTTTGCCTCCAAAACTCATGCAGTCTGTACGGCCAGAACAAACCCTGTTAACTTTGCTGCAAATTTAACCAAAGCGCACAGTGATAATGCTTATCTACAGCTTGTATCTCAAACTATAGCTGCGTCATCACCGCAACCGATTGATTCATGTAGTGGATCAGGTCCGAGTACTTTCACCATGAATGGGGGAACTGACTTAATGACCAGCAGTACGATTTCCAAAGATGGTTATACCTATTATCAGATTCCCTCTGCTAAAATTACTCCATCAGCAGCCTCAGCAAATATTAAAGTCTATATCGCTTTTAGCGTTAAGGATAATCAGACTACTGCAGCAGACTTCTGGATCAATAGCCCAACGGCCTCTTATGTAATCTATAATGGGAGCAGTGATACACGTGGTTTGAGGCTACAAGATGTTCGGCTATTAGTATCGGGTTTGGGAAATACAGCAGGTACCTATACGATTTCCAACTTAAAATTAGGTAATTTTTCAGCAAAAGGTTCTAGCAGTACGATTGCAACTACAGAGATCGTATTAACTAACACTACGTTTCAAATTACAAAATCTACCTGCGTAATTAATAATGGTTCAGCGATTAACGTCACTTTACCCACTGTGCCGAGTAGTAGCTTTACTGCGGCAGGTCAAACAGTCGGAGATACGACATTTACTGTAAGTGTCACTGGTTGTGGGAGTGGTGATGCCAGTAAAACTTTAGTTGCTTTGTTAACTGATAATAATAATACGACCGTAAGTAATATCAGTGGATTATTAAAAAATACTTATTCTACTAATGTGTCAGTTCAAATTACTGACAGTGCAGGAAGTGCTTTACCTATTGCACCGAAAAATATTGATAGTTCAAGCAGCTTTTTTAGTTTCGGAACCATTGATTCAGGTGGTACGGTTTCCAAAGCATTTAAAGCGCGTTACTATTCTAATGTCGCAGCTGTAACAGCTACGTTAGTTCAGGCACAGGCTACTATTACGCTGATATATAATTAAACAGAGAATGAAAGGTTTTTAATTTTTGCTATTTGATGTGTTTGGCTTCATGACCAAAGGTTTATACGCAATGACTAATTAGACAATCTTTATAAAACCAAGAAATATCAATTTAGGTAGAATCAGATATTTTTGAGTTTTAGGATTATAGTTGCACAAGTATTTAAAATCTGAAGGTATCTAAATTTACCGAATTGAATACATGAGAAGCATAGCCTCGCAGGGAGGTATGAGGTCTATTCAACTCCGTTGATAACAACCTAGCCATTTTTCGGTATTTTCCTGACTAAATGGTTAATTATTATTAATAATTCATTTCGCTGTAATGAGTGAGTTATTGTATTTTTCCAGAACTCAGCATTTTTTAGTGGAATAACGGCATGTTACTGATAAGATTTTCAATATGTAAACCTGGTTTTTAATTTAACTAAAATATAATAATGTTGAAATATTCATGGAAATAACAGGTCTATATTTTTTCATTGATTTCATAATTATAAGGTTTAAAAAAAACTCAGTTAAAATTAAGATTAAATACATTTAAATGTGGTTATATGGTTTGAGATTTTTATAACAATAAGTTGTAGAGCAGATGAGATTATTTGAGTGCGAATTTTATTTTAAATTTTATAGCTGATAAATATAAACGTGTGTGTTGATTTATGTTGTATAGATAAATTATATCGAGTCAATTGACTCATTATCATGTTGTTTTAGCGCTATTGTTGTCATTCTTTTGAGTATATATCCAGTCATTTTAAAAATGATAACCAAAGTGCTGCTCAAAAACTTGTTTAAAATATTGTGTGCTACTGTAGCCGATTTGGTTGGCTACGTTGTCTAAAGAAACACCTTCTTTTAATAATAATTGGGCATGTTTCATTCGAACATCACGTAAAAAATGGCCGATGGTTTGCCCTGTATATTGTTTAAATAAGCGTTTTAAATCACATTCATTAATTCCAGCTTGTTTAGCCAAAGTACGAATCGTAATTTTCTTATCAAATTGGTTTTCTAATATAAAGATACTCTTTTGAATGGCGAGAGGGAGTGAATTTTCTTTAGCGTTTTTATGCAAAATTAAACTTAATAATTCAAGCGCAGCACCTTCGAGGTGCAGTAAATCTATTGAACTCTGTGCAGGAGCTAAATTGAGTAAATAATGTGCCTGATGCAAAATATCTTTATTGGGAATATTACATGTCTGTATTGTGGGTGAGGACGGGTCTAAAAAGAAACGTGTTACATCGCAATCTCGGATGTTTGATGTAATCATTTTCAACATGGTTTCATTAAAATCTAAACTAATGAGAGACATCATTTTCTGAGGTTGTAAGTAGATCGTCTGTAAGCCTAAATTCCCTTTGCGTAGAATAATCATTGGTGAATGGATTTCATATTCCATTTTATTTTTATGATTTTGAATATGATGAGTGCCAGAAAGTAACAAGGTTAAGCCGAAAGAATGAAGAGACGCTTCGGCACTCATGGTCAAAGGTTGGGTTAGCCAATATTTACCTTTACCTACACAGAGCTTACCGAAATCATAGAGCTCACTATAACCTTCACCATCAGATGGATTAAAATGATTAAGTTGGTGGTTGGGCAACTGAGAATGAGCATCCAAAAATATATTGCCCACTTGTTCTAATACCGATTTATGAGAATCAATGTAGATCGACATCCACAGCGCTACTTTAAATTACAAATGATAATTATTTTCATTTTAACGATGGGGATTGTCAATCCTTAATTGATGGGTATATAGGATTTAAGCCCCAATTTTTCTGTAACGTAATCGGTGATTGAAACCGATTATGATTAAAAAATAATGTATAGCTTTGCAATCAAGTTTAAATCCTGCGGTTAATTTTTATATTAAAAAACAGACACTTTCCCAATTCTGTAAACATATTTCCAATATTATTTTTTATTGAGAATGATTCTTGATAGTATTCCTCAACTTTCAAATACACTTGTCCCGTTTAAGGTGAAAAATGAATACAGTGTTTCAGGTAAAAAGATCCATGTTGTCTTTGAGTATTGCATTGTTATTAACCCAAAATGTGGTTGCAGGGGAAAGCATAGACATCCAAGGGGAAAAAAACAGTCAAGGCGCGAGTCAGTTAGCAACGATTGTGAGTTCGGCCGTTTCTGAAAATGAATTGGCAAGTGGTCAAGTAAGTAAAAAAAGTCAGATTGGGATTTTAGGTGAAAAAGAGGCATTAGATACACCATTTAGTATCACGAGTTATACCTCAAAATACATAGAAGATCATCAGGCGAAAACGGTTGCAGAAGCACTACAAAGCGATCCTTCTGTACGCACTGTAATGTCCTCAAATGGTCTGGGAGAATATTTTAATATTCGTGGTTTATATACCCAAAGTCATGAACTGGCATGGAATGGTGCTTTTGGCTTAGTCCCTCATAATCGTGTTCCAACTGAGTTTTTAGATCGTGTCGAGGTGTTTCGTGGCACCAGTGGGTTGTTGTATGGAATGTCATTAGGCGGGGCTGTTGGAGGGGTTATTAATGTGGTGCCAAAACGTGCAACAGATGATCCGATCACACGATTAACGACCACCTATTCTTCAGATTCGAACTTAGGGGCGCATGTCGATATTGGCCGACGTTTTGGTGAAAACAATGAGTTTGGTCTACGCGTGAATGCGTTGAAATCGCATGGCGATACGGCTTTGGATGGTCAAACTGAAGATCGACGTTTAGGTTCGATTGCTCTAGATTATCGCGGGGAAGATTTACGTGCGTCTTTAGATATTTATGATATTAAGGAAGAGCTATCAGGCGCTATGCCCTTAATGCTGTCTTTTGCGTCATCTAATATTCCTAAAGCACCCGATGCGTCTATTAACACGATGCCAGGTTCATACGGTGTTACAGAAACAACGGCTGCAATTGGTCATGTTGAATATGACTTTGTAGATGATTGGACGGCTTATCTAACAGCAGGAACTAAGCACCAAAAAGCACATGGTTATATGGCGAATAATGCACTTGGTATGAATGCTCAGGCCAATGGCAACTATACGGCTGTTTCTCGAAGTACAGCAAATGTAACCGATGTCGATTCGGCTGAAGTAGGGATTCGTGGCCATTTTGCGACAGGGAATATTAATCATCAGTTGGTTTTGAGTGCCAATGTGATTGATCAAGATGTGCATATGGGTCTTTCGACCAAAAACGCAGCTGGTACAGCAGCAATGTGGTCTTCAAATATCTATTCTCCATCTACCCCTGCTGCATTAGCAGTAACTCCAACGTATGTTCCTAAAACATCAGATGTCACTTTAACTAGTGTTGCACTCGCAGATACTCTTTCATTTAAGGATGATAAATATCAACTTATTCTTGGACTTCGTCACCAACAAGTTAAGTCTCAGAGCTTTAGCATTAATGATGGAAAACCTGTAGAAGGCTCTGCATACAATAAAAATGAAATCACTCCAGCAGTCGGTTTTGTTATTAAACCATGGAATAACTCAGTGGCATTGTATGGTAACTATGTTGAGGGTTTATCGCCTGGGGAGTCAGTGACAGATACGACTGCATCCAACTATGGAGCAACACTTGCACCGTATAAATCGAAGCAATATGAGCTTGGTACGAAATGGGACAGTGGGACTTTTAGAAATACCTTAAGTATTTATCAGATTACGAAACCGCTGATCATGGGTGATTCTCTAACGAATTACTACAGCATGAGTGGAGAACAGCAAAACCGAGGCGTGGAGTGGACTACAGCGGGCGAGCTCCGTGACAACTTACGAGTTTTAGGTGGCGTGGTGTATATGGATGCAGAGCAAGCCAAAACAACACAAGGAAAATATGATGGAAATGATGTCTATGGCATTCCACATTGGCAGTCGAATTTAGGTTTTGAGTGGGATGTAAATCAGTTACAGGGGCTCACCTTAACTGCAAATACGATATATACAGGCAGTATGTATGTTAATGCTGCAAATACACAAAAGCTACCAAGTTGGGCTCGTTTGGATTTAGGGGGACGTTATGTAACGTCACTTGCAAATCGAAAGGTCACGTTTAGAGGTGGAGTAGACAACGTTTTTGATAAACAGTATTGGGCAGGTGTTTGGAATGGTGCTTTTGTTTCTGTAGGTCAGCCACGTACTTACAAGCTTTCAATGCAGTTCGATTTTTAAAATCAAAATCATTCTCAACATTGGAAAATTGTTTATGAAAGCAAATACGAAGCCTTGGCCACTTTTGATTAGTGTATATACCACGCAATATATTGGTATCGCTTTTATGATTTCTGCCACATTTGCCATTTTGAGGCAAAGTGGTATTGCACTCGATAAATTGGCATTAATGAATTTAATTGCACTTCCAATGTTGGGCAAAGTTTTATATGCACCATTTATTGATAGTTTCCGTTTTTTCTTTCAGGGGCAGTATCGTAGTTGGCTTATTCTTGCTCAGATGTGCATGACTCTACTATTGTTGATTTGTGGCATATTGGATATTCATAAGCAATTTAGTGTGATCTTAATTCTGTTTATTGTTTATACCTTGTTTATGAGTATACAGGATGTCTCAATTGATGGATTAGCATGTAAAATTTTTAGTGCACCTGAACGCCAATTTGCCAATAGTATTCAATATGCCAGTAATTTATTGGGCAATATTATTGGTGGCGGTCTATTACTCATTTTATACCCTTGGTTGCAGTGGCAAGGAGCCTTATGGTTATTGGCTGGGCTTACGGCAATGACATGGTTCCAGCTTATTTTCTATTCAGAACCTGAAAATAAATGGGAAAACCCGCATCAAGGTATAGGCCCTCAATTTAAGAGCCTATGGACGCAACTTAAGCTCTTTTTAATCCAACATCGGCTTTGGTTTTTCCTACTGTTTTTATATCCAATCGGTTTTACTGCTGTGTTTGGCATTCTAAATCCGCTGTTGGTCGATGCAAAATGGTCTATGGCTGATATTGGTTTTGCGACCAAAGTATTTGGTTCGATGATCGGTGTCATTTCTGCTTTTCTCGCCACAGTATTCATCAACAAATTAAAGCGTAAAGCAGCACTTATCACTTTCACCTTATTACAGGGTGGGACACTTTTATTATTCATTCCATTAACTTTAGGGTATACATCTAAGGCTTTGGTTTATCTGGCTATTTTTGGATATTTTATTGCTAACCCCGGCTTAATGGCGACCTTATCTACATTGATTATGGATCGCGCATCAACTATGCCAGCTCGAGCTACATTCTTCAGCTTACAGTTAAGTCTAATTGTATTTATGGGCTTTGCCTACTCAGCGATGGGGCTCATGTTAGCCCAACATTTTGGCTACACATTTGTGGTGGTCATGACCTTTGTTTGCGCAGTAATCGTAGCAGGACTGGTATGGAAACTATTACCCAAGAGCTCTCCAGAATTGACGATTTGAAGCAGAGATTTCTTTAGGCATATTTAGGCAATTTTTATGAAACATTACACCACGATACAAGATCAAGATCGTAAGCTCGATATTATGGATCATGTGAACCAAGATCATAGCAAAGAGCTTTTAATTATTGCTCAAACCTATGGTAAAAACGATCAAATCAGTAACGCCACAATTGCGGATATTTATGAAGAGGGGATTTTGCTACATATTCAAGATTTGACAGGAGAGCAACCGCTTTTTGTTGAGTTTGAATTAAAAGGTGATCTTGAGGAGCAAATTTTATATTTAGCTTATAACTCTTTTGCAAAACAAAAAATTGAGTTTAGTCATAACGCACGCCAATTTTTTGAGGTAATTCAAAAAGAGCAAGTCAGCAAGAATATGACACGCTTGACGATTAAAAGTCAGCGAGCATTACCGCGATATTATGCAGGTTATGCTTATGGATTTATTTTAAAGGCTTTAGAGAAAGTCCCTGTGCTATCCCCAAAAAAGTCGAATAAAAGTGGACGCTTAAAAAATGCGTTTGATCATGGTTTTTTATGGCTCATTAAGCATCTTTCTAGTCCAAAGCGTCAGAAATTATTGGAATCTATGAATAAAGACATTCGTTTGTACACGTTACGTCAGGCTTTTAGTCTAGATCAGCAAACTGCAGATTTGCATTATGGTTATGTCGATATTTTTACACATGGTCGCAGCCCTGGAAGTCTATGGGTGGAACAACTACAAGCAGGCTCATTAATTTCAAGTCGAACAGAAACAGATGATAAACATGAGCATTTACTTGAAGGACAAACGGTCTTAATTGCGGATGAGACTGCTTACCCAGCTTTGGCTGGTATTTTAGATTTTTGGTCAAATCCTATTCACCCAATCATTATTTTGTTATGTGCAGATGAAAAGGATCTTGAATATTTTCAGACATTTACTTTCCCTGAGCATTGTACGCTTAGAACCGTCGTTGGTACTTTAGAGCAGCAGGCGGATGAAACAATCCTAATACTTCAGGCATGTCCGCAGATTGATGCCGTATGGGGAGCAATGGAAAATAAAGTTGCCAAAACAATCCGTCATTATGTACGTAATGACCTAAATCTACAGGGTAAAAATAATCATATTAAAGGTTATTGGCGCTTTCAAACGAACGCACGTATTCAGTGATTTTTAGCAATTTGTGAGTATGAGTAACCAAATTATCTATGAATATTGTTAAAGATATCACAGTACCCATTCTTCAACTTGCACTACCTTTGATTCTTATTCAGTTGTGTCAAGCTTTATTGGGTTTAGTTAATACAATTGTGGCAGGTCGTTATCATTATTTAGATTTAGCTGCTATTGGCTTGGGTAGTAATATTTGGGCACCTGTTTTCATTCTATTTACTGGGATTTTATATGTATTGGTGCCAAAGTTTTCGCTTTTAAAATATAAAGAGGATAGCCAACAGACAGCACAATTATATCAGCAGGGAAAGAGAGTATCTTTTCTGTTGGCGATGTTGGGTTTTGTGTTTATACAGACTCTCGCATATTTATGTCCATTGTTTATCCCAGATACTGATGTTGCAAAAATTTGCAAGAATTACTTACATTTGATTGCATTTGCCATGCCTGCATTGGTTTATATGGTTTTTTACCGTTTTATCAGTGAAGGATATAGCCAACTTCATCCAATTCTAATGAGCTTTATCATCATGCTGATATGCGATGGATTATTGGGTTATGTTTTTGTTCATGGGATTGGTATTTTCCCCGAAATGGGAGGAATGGGCACGGGTTTGGCGACGATTATCAGTGCTTACATTGGTTGTTTGAGTATGCGTTATTGGGTTCATAAGCGTATACCAGAAATGAGTATTTGGACTGAGACGAGCACTGCTGATTTATCTGACAGTATAGAACTGTTGAAACAAGGTATGCCGATTGGATGTGCATTAGTTTTACAAGTTTTAGCACTCGCGACTTTGGCCTTTTTTGCAGCCAGACTTGGAACACAAGTCATCGCAGCACATCAAATTGTAATTAATATTGCAATGGTGATTATTATGATCCCTGTTGCCATGAGTAGTACTGCAACCATTCGAATAGCTCATTTTAATGGGATGAAATATCGGAAAGAGAGGCGCTGGTCATATTACATCGTTACTGCTTTTACTCTTTTTTATGCAATCGTTGTGGCAGGGATTCTAAGTCAATTTGCAAGACAAATGACAGCACTTTTCAGTCAGGATAGCGATGTAGTAACGATTGCTGCAACGCTGATGTGCTATGTGGCTATTTTTCTTATATTTGATGCTTTACAAACAGTTGCAGCAGGAATATTAAGAGGAATGCAGCAATTCACGCAGCCCTTGTTTGTCATTTTATTTTGTTATTGGATGGTCATTATTCCATTCAGTTATATGTTTGGTATAAATGGGGCATTTCAGGTTGAAACCTCTGTCATGACGATATGGAAGATTATGATTATGGGGATTTTTTTGGCAGCATTATTATTAACTGCTCAAAGTTATCGTTGGGTACTCAAATAAAATCTTGATACCAATCAATATAAGAGTTTCTAGCTAGGCTCAACTAAAAGAGTGATTGGTTATTTCGCATGGATAAGTTTATTTGTACTTCATTATTCGAATAATGAGTTCGATACATTGCGATGAGAAAGACCAATAAGAACTTACTGCTGATGGTCTAATCCATCAGCACGCTTTGTTTTAAGTCTGCTTGTTTGCGTAAATAGTCCCAAACCAATTTAATCCGTGGCTCGTGTTGTAGGTCGACAAAAGTCAGCATCCAAAAGGTATGTGTGAAACGTACCTGATCGGGTAGAACTTGTACCAAATCAGGTTGATCATGCGCCAAAAATTTCGGCAAAAGGGCCAATCCTGCCCCTGCATTGACTGCAATTTGCTGGGCCAAAATACTACTACTGCGGAAGTTTGCAGTCAGAGGAATCGGTAGGCGTTCCAAGCAATATAGCTCCGAACTATAAATTAGATCATCAATATAATTCACAAAGCGGTGATGGGCTAAATCGTCCATATTTGGAATGGGTGGATGTTGTGCCAGATAGCTTTTGCTGCCGTAAATTTTTAAACAATAATCTGTCAGTCGGGTAATGATGTATGGCCCCGATTTTGGGCGGTCAATTGAAATCACAATATCCGCTTCACGATGCGACAGTTTGATCATCTTCGGCACAGGAATTAGGTCGATCGTGAGCAGTGGAAATTGCAATGACAGTTCGGCCAATAGTTGAGTTAAAAATGCTGTGCCGAAACCCTCAGGTGCGCCAATTCGCACACGACCTTCGAGTGGCTGTTGTGGTTTTTGAATTTGCAAAAAAGCCTGTTCCATTTGCTCTACACGGGGAACCAATGCCATGCCATCGGCAGTGAGTTCATAGCCAGTGGCTTCACGTTTAAACAGGGGCATGCCTAAAGTGACTTCTAAAGACTGTACGCGTCGTGCCACTGTACTGTGTTCGACGCCAATAATCCGTGCTGCATTGGTCAGGGTTTTAGCGCGTGCCAAGACCAAAAAAAACTGCAGATGATCCCAATCTACTTTCATTTTTATTTTCCACATCCTGTGCAAAATTGCACAACTATCGTGCACCAATCTGCATTGGTGGTCAAAGTTTTCTTTGCTAGTCTAAGTTGAAAAGCAGAAATTGAATATACGGTTTAAGTCGTATGTTTTCACAGTGACACAATAAAAATGAAGGCCTATGGAGAGGTTATGAATACGGTTTCTAAAATCCAAATTACTACAGCTAAACTTTTGATTAACGGTGAATTTGTTGAGTCTAAAACCCAGCAGTGGCAAGACATTATTAACCCTGCAACCCAAGAAGTGATTGGTTTAGTCCCTTTTGCAACACCAGAGGAAATACAAGCTGCGATTAGCTCAGCAAAATCTGCCTTTGCGAGCTGGAGAGAAACCCCGATTCAAGCACGTATGCGCATTATGCTGAAACTACAGCAACTGATTCGTGACAATGCCAAGAAAATTGCACAGGTGCTCACAGCCGAACAAGGTAAAACCTTGGCCGACGCGGAAGGCGATATTCAGCGTGGTTTAGAAGTGGTAGAACATGCCTGTTCAATTGGCACGTTGCAAATGGGCGAATATACCGAAGGTGTGGCACGTGGTGTAGATACCTATACCTTACAACAACCTTTGGGAGTATGTGCGGGCATTACGCCATTTAACTTCCCAGCGATGATTCCTTTGTGGATGTTCCCCATGGCAATTGTCTGTGGCAATACCTTTGTTTTGAAGCCATCTGAACAAGATCCGCTCTCCACCATGATGTTGGTCGAGTTGGCAATCGAAGCTGGTATTCCCGCAGGCGTACTGAATGTGGTGCATGGTGGTAAAGATGTGGTCGATGCCCTGTGTACCCATCAAGACATTAAAGCCATTTCTTTTGTGGGTTCGACCGCTGTTGGCACGCATGTCTATAACTTGGCAGGCCAACATGGTAAGCGTGTGCAATCCATGATGGGTGCGAAAAACCATGTGGTGGTGATGCCTGATGCTAATAAAGAACAAACCTTAAATGCCATGGTCGGTGCAGCCTTTGGCGCGGCAGGACAACGTTGTATGGCGCTTTCAGTGGCAGTCATGGTCGGTGACAGTAAACACTGGATCAATGAATTGGTCGCAAAAGCGAAGACCTTGAGCGTGAATGCAGGGCATGAACCGAATACAGATATTGGTCCTGTGATTTCACCGCGTGCTAAAGCCCGTGTGATTGATCTGATTAACAGTGGTGTAGAGCAAGGTGCCGAACTGCTACTAGATGGTCGTGATATTCAAGTCAAAGGCTATGAAAATGGCAACTTTGTCGGGGCAACGGTGTTTAATAATGCCACCACGGATATGCGCATTTATAAAGAAGAAATCTTTGGGCCAGTACTCACGATTCTCTGTGTCGAGACGTTGGATGAGGCGATTGAACTGGTCAATGCCAATCCATTTGGCAATGGTGTGGGCTTATTTACTCAAAGTGGTGCAGTGGCACGGACTTTCCAAAGCCGTATTGATATTGGTCAAGTGGGTATCAATATTCCAATTCCAGTCCCTGTGCCATTCTTTA
The DNA here is from genome assembly GCF_002454215.1 of Acinetobacter sp. UBA6720. NCBI lineage: Bacteria > Pseudomonadati > Pseudomonadota > Gammaproteobacteria > Moraxellales > Moraxellaceae > Acinetobacter > Acinetobacter sp. UBA6720. The sequence goes on along the minus strand of NZ_DKIK01000078.1, from coordinate 30,825 downwards.
GTTTCACAGGTTCACGTGGCTCGAAGTTGGGTGATTTAGGTCCTTATGGCAAACAAGCAGTTCAGTTCTATACGCAAACTAAAACCATTACCAGCCGTTGGTTTGAAGACAGCCAAGAAGCAGGGGAAGTGAATACCACCATCAGTTTACGCTAAGGAGAGGCGAGATGAAGATAGCTTTCATTGGTTTAGGGAATATGGGTGGTTCGATGGCACAGAACCTGCTCAAAGCAGGGCAAATAGTGTTGGGCTATGACCTGAGTGAAAAAGCCTTACAACAGTTTGCTGAAAGTGGCGGTGTGGTGTGCGATAGTCCACATGCTGCGGCTGAGCAGGCAGATGTGGTTATCAGTATGTTGCCTGCAGCCAAGCATGTACGTGACGTGTATTTGGGTGAAACGGGAATTTTAGCAGTGATGCGGGCAGGTAGTCTCTGTATTGACTCGAGTACCATCGACCCGCAAACCATTAAAGATGTTGCTGCCGAAGGACAGCAGCGCCAGATTCAGGTTTGTGATGCGCCCGTTTCTGGTGGGACCATTGGCGCCAAAGCAGGTACCTTGACCTTTATGGTCGGTGCCGATGATGCGACCTATGAGCAAGTGAAGCCCATTCTTAGTTTCATGGGAAAAAACACTGTGCACTGTGGTGCAGTCGGTGCAGGGCAAATTGCTAAGATTTGCAATAACATGATTTTGGGCATTTCCATGGCTGCCGTGGCAGAAGGCATGGCTTTGGGCAGTCGACTGGGGATTGATACACATGCGTTGGCAGGGGTGATCAATAGTTCAAGTGGCCGTTGTTGGAGTTCTGAAATCTGTAATCCATGGCCAGATATTAGTCCAAATGCACCCGCAGGACGTGGCTATACCGATGGATTTGCTTCGCAACTCATGCTCAAAGATTTAGGTTTGGCCATTGAAGCGGCAGGTCAAGTCAAGCAACCTGTATTACTCGGTGGTTTGGCCCAGCAGCTTTATCAACAACTATGTTTACAAGGCAATGCACATTTAGATTTTTCTAGCATTATCCAGCAGTATTTACCCCGAGAAAATTGATTTAAAAGAAATGAAAGGGTGCAATGAGTGCACCCGATAAAAAACCCTTGTCGTGAATAACAAAAATGTGACTGAGGTGAAAGGATGACTTCAAATTATCAACAAGCGCAGCAAAATTTTGATTTGCAACAGGCTGCGCAACGGTTTCTATCAGGTTCAGTCGATGCACTGAATGCGTGTTATGAGTGCTGTGATCGGCATGCTTTGCCAGGGCGAATTGCTTTATTTTGGCAGGGTAAAGATGGTCGTAAAGAGCAATATACCTTCCGAGAGTTACAACAACGTGCCAGCCAATTTGCCAACTTTTTAAAGTCGCAAGGCGTGTCTAAAGGCGACCGCGTTTCGGGTTTATTGCCACGTACGCCTGAGCTTATCATTACTATTTTAGCGACATGGCGAATTGGTGCCGTCTATCAACCGCTATTTACTGCATTTGGCCCGAAAGCCATTGAGCACCGCTTACAGTTGGCACAAAGCAAACTGGTGGTGACCGATGTGGGCAATCGTGACAAATTAAATGAAGTAGAGGATTGCCCTGCAATTGTGACGGTCACGGGAGCCAAAGGCACAGGTTTGTATCAAGGGGATTATAGCTTTTGGGCAGAGGTCAATCGCCAGTCTGATCAGTGTGAATTGGAGATGATGAACATCCAAGATCCGTTCTTGTTGATGTTCACTTCAGGCACGACAGGCCCTGCTAAACCTTTGCAAGTGCCACTGAAGGCTCTGATTGCATTTGGTGCTTATATGCAAGATGCGATTGGTTTAAGAGCTGAAGATTCGTTTTGGAATATTGCCGATCCGGGTTGGGCCTATGGATTGTACTATGGCATTACTGGCCCGCTTTTATTGGGTCATCCGACCATTTTTTATGAAGGTACATTTACCGCTGACAGTCTATGCCAGATTGTAAATGACTATGGCGTGAATAACTTGGCGGGTGCACCAACAGCTTACCGCATGATGATGGCGGCCGATCCGAAGCAAATGGTGAAACTCCGTGGCAAATTCCGCGTTGTGAGCAGTGCAGGTGAGCCATTGAATCCTGAAGTGTTCCGCTGGTTCAAGCAAGTATTAGATGCCCCGATATTTGACCACTATGGCCAAACCGAAGTGGGAATGGTGGTGTGTAATCACCATGCACTGGAACATGAGGTGCGAGCAGGCTCGGCAGGTTTTGCCAGTCCCGGCTATCGTGTCGTGGCACTAGATGAACAGGGTCATGAACTCGGTGCCGATAGCCCAGGAATTTTAGCGGTGGATATTAGCCAGTCTCCGATGATGTGGTTTGGCGGTTATCAAGAAAGCCGTAAATCACCCTTTATTGGGCATTATTATTTAACCGGTGATACGGCCGAAATACATGCCGATGGCAGCATGAGTTTTGTCGGACGCAGCGATGATGTGATTACCACTTCAGGTTATCGCGTAGGTCCCTTTGATGTAGAAAGTGCATTACTAGAGCATGATGCAGTGATTGAAGCCGCCGTGATTGGTGTGCCTGATCCTGAGCGTACCGAAGTGATTAAAGCTTTTGTGATTTTATCTGGTGAGAGTGCAGCCAGTGCTGAGCTTGAAAATGAACTGAGCCAATTTGTGAAAAAACGCTTATCTGCCCATGCCTATCCGCGCTTGATTGAGTTTGTGACTGAACTTCCCAAAACACCAAGTGGGAAGATTCAACGCTTTTTATTGCGCAATCAGGAAATTGCTAAGCAGCAAACTGTGGCTACTGTTTAAATTGAAGAGATTGTAAGGAAAGGATTTATGCAATTCACTGAGGAACACGTCCTGAGTCAGGATAAGGCGAAAAGTTTTGCCCAAGAGCAGATGAAACCGAATACCAGTGAGTGGGATCGACAAGGCATGTTTTTTGAAGAACAAGTCCTGATTCAGGACATGGCAAAAAGCTTTGCCCAAGAACAAATTAAACCCTATGCCAGTGAGTGGGATCGACAGGGGACTTTCCCTGCGCAAGCTTTACAGCAAATGGGGCAATTGGGTTTTATGGGCATGTTGGTGCCTGAAGAATGGGGTGGTTCAGCAACAGGCAACTTGGCCTATGTACTAGCGCTAGAAGAAATTGCCGCTGCTGATGGTGCAACTTCAGCCATTATGAGTGTGCATAATTCGGTGGGTTGCGTGCCGATTTTGAAATTTGGCACCGAAGAACAAAAGCAACAATTTCTGGTGCCTTTAGCCAAAGGTGAAATGATCGGTGCTTTTGCACTGACTGAGCCACATACCGGTTCTGATGCTGCAGCCATTAAAACCCGCGCCGTGAAAGATGGTGACCATTACATCATCAATGGTGCCAAGCAATTTATTACTTCAGGGCACAATGCAGGCGTGATTATCGTGTTTGCCGTGACTGATCCGAGCGCTGGGAAAAAAGGCATGAGTGCTTTTTTAGTCCCGCGTAATACACCCGGCTACGAAGTCATTCGGGTCGAAGAAAAATTAGGTTTACATGCATCTGACACCTGCCAAATTGCCTTGACGGATATGCGTGTCCACAAAAGTATGTTGTTGGGCAAAGAGGGCGAAGGTTTAAAAATTGCCTTGTCTAATTTGGAGGGCGGGCGCATTGGGATTGCCGCGCAGGCTGTTGGGTTGGCGCGAGCCGCTTTGGAGGAAGCGACGCGTTATGCCAAGGAGCGTGTGGCATTCGGTAAGCCCATTTTTGAACAGCAAGCAGTGTCGTTTCGACTGGCCAGTATGGCAACAGAAATTGCCGCAGCACGTCAGTTGGTACATCAGGCTGCGCGTTTAAAAGAAGCAGGTCAGCCGTGTTTGACTGAAGCTTCGATGGCCAAGTTATTTGCCTCTGAAATGACAGAGCGGGTTTGTTCAAATGCTCTACAAATCTTTGGTGGTTATGGCTATCTAAAAGATTTCCCGATAGAGCGAATTTATCGTGATGCCCGAATTTGTCAGATTTACGAAGGCACCAGTGATATTCAACGCTTAGTAATTGCCCGTAGTTTATAAACCCAATATCGAAAAAAACTGACCCTTGCACATGTCAACGATCGCGAGATTTTTCAAGAGATATGTGCACTGGTTTATAGAAGAAGGATCGCAACATGCAGTGGGAAAAAACTTTCATTGAAGATTTACAGTGGGACACAATTTTAGTTGAAAAGCGTAAAGGCGTAGGGGTGATTACCCTGAACCGTCCTCAAGCGTTGAATGCCTTAAATAGTCAACTGATTGCTGAAATTAACCAAGCCTTAGACCAGTTTGAGCGCGATGCTGAAATTGGCTGTATGGTGTTGGCAGGTTCGGAAAAAGCCTTTGCCGCGGGTGCTGATATTAAAGAAATGGCCGAGCTGAATTTCCCGAATATCTATTTTGACGATTTTTTCCATTTGGCAGATCGGATTGCGCAGCGTCGTAAACCCTTGATTGCTGCGGTAAGTGGCTATGCGCTGGGGGGCGGCTGTGAGCTGGCGTTAATGTGCGATTTTATCTATTGTGCGGAGAATGCCAAATTTGGTTTGCCTGAAGTAACTCTTGGTGTAATTCCTGGCATTGGTGGAACGCAGCGTTTAACGTTGGCATTGGGTAAAGCCAAAGCCATGGAAATGTGTTTAACCGCACGGCAAATGGGCGCGGTTGAGGCGGAACAAAGTGGTTTAGTGGCGCGTGTGCTACCGAAAGATGAATTATTGGCCTATACCCTAGAGGCTGCGGAAAAAATTGCACAGCGATCCCTGACTGCAACCATGATGATTAAAGAAAGTATTAATCGCGCCTTTGAGGTGAGTTTGAGTGAGGGATTACGCTTTGAACGTCGTACTTTCCATTCCATCTTTGCAACGTCTGATCAAAAAGAAGGCATGAAAGCCTTTGTGGAAAAGCGTCCAGCACAATTTAAAAATCAATAAAAGGAGTCTTCGCATGGAAAATAATTTACAGATTAGCATGCAAGGGCATTTAGGCGTGATTACGCTAGATCGAGCGAGTCATCTGAATGCACTGTCCTTAAACATGATTCATGGCATTAGCCAGCAGCTAGAACAATGGCGAGAGGATGATCAAGTTCAAGCCGTCTTGATTAACTCCAAAAGCCCTAAAGCCTTTTGTGCAGGGGGGGATATTCGCTTCCTCTATGACAGCTATCAAAATGGAACTGCCAACTATCAACGCTATTTTGCTGATGAATATCACATGCTGAAGAGCCTGCGCCAATATGCGAAACCTGTGCTGGTGTTTTTAGATGGCTATGTTTTGGGCGGTGGTTTTGGTTTGGCACAAGCCTGCCATATCATTGTTAGTAGTGAGAAATCTCGTTTTGCCATGCCAGAAACCGCGATCGGCTTTTTCCCCGATGTGGGCGCAACCCATTTCCTGTCTCGTTTAGACGATGTGGGCGTGTATATGGCGGTGACGGGTGAACAGATCAGTAGTAGCGATGCCTTACATTTAGACTTAATTGATTATCTGGTGCCGAGTGACCACTTAGCACAGCTACAAACAGAATTGGCGCATGCTACGCAATTAACCCAACAGTCGATTGAGCAGACCATTGCGCGTTATTTAAAAGAACCTGCACCTAGCGAACTAAAACAGTATGAAGATGCGATTCGGCATCATTTTTCACATGCAGATTTGCAGGATATTGAAGACAGCTTAGCCAATACATTAGACAGTGACTATATGGATTGGGCTGAAAAAATCCTAGCCAATTTACAACAACGTTCTTTGTTGGCCAAGCAAATCAGCTTAAAACTTCAATATGTAGGTCGTGGATTATCTTTAGAGCAATGTATGCAGTTAGAGCGTGATTTACAAGATATCTGGTTTGAGCAAGGGGACATGATTGAAGGTGTTCGTGCCTTACTGATTGATAAAGACAAGCAACCGAAATGGCAAACAGAAAATCTTGAATTGATGCAAATGTTCGAAAATTTATTGCCATCTTCACCACAGCAACGGCAGGTAAGTGTGAAAATTTAGTTTGATCTTAAGGGGATAAAAATCTTTCAGGTTGTTGAAGGATTTTTGATCAGAAAAATCATGCAGTAATTAAAGCAGATTACCATTAATGTTGAAATGTACCTTGATGGTCTGTCGCTATCAGGATTTAGTGGTTTGTGCTTTCAGCAAATAAAAAAACACGTAGGCCACTATAAAATATTTTTACTCTTCTAATTTTACTAGGGTTTGATAGTCATTCTATTTGTATTTTAGCAATCAGCTCAGCTTAATAAAAAGCTAAATTCACTTAAATGATTTTGTAAATAACCGTTTACATCGCGCTGAATTTGCCTCTTTTATAGATTAAATTTGTTCCAGATAGCGATGATTTTGCAAAGAGGAGGGTATTTAAGAACTGATATTTACGTGAAAAGTGTTTTTTATTGATTGGAAAAAAAGTTTAACATATATTTAATTATCTAATAAAAAGATTGATTTTTGCATGATAAAAAATGCCAATCTAATACTAATTGATTATGATTCTTATTTGTGAAAATTATTATATATAAAATACATATACTTAGCATTATTTAATATATAGAAATGCATCTAAATAAGATTAAAAGGTATACAAAAAGTAGGGAAATATGTAATTAAGTTTTACTAAATGGTTTATAAAATGATGTTTTTTGTCAATCAAATAAAATATAATGTGAACCAGTACACACTTTTTCGCTATTTGGGACTTCTGAATGATATTACAGCAATATAAAATTGTTTTTGGAGGAACAATGGGGGCAGGAAAATCTGCTGCTATCCAAGCATTATCTGATATTTCTGTAGTAACAACCGAAGCTGTCAATACCGATACAGAAGCACACCATAAATTTTTGACGACTGTCGGCATTGATTATGGGGAAATTAGTCTAGATGACGGTACAAAAATTGGTTTGTACGGGACACCTGGTCAAGATCGTTTTGACTTCATGTGGTCCATTGTTTGTAAAGGGGCAATAGGGACCGTGGTATTAATTGATCATAGTCAAACTGACCGTTTGAAAGATCTTGAATTTTATTTAAATGCTTTTGCAGATTATGGCTCAAATATTGTGGTGGGAATTACTCATTTAGATGAAGAGCATGAGCATAAGCTGAAAATTTACCGTGATTGGATGCAAATACATCAAAAACAATTTCCACTATTTGCGGTAGATGCACGTAAAAAAGATGATGTCTTGCTGATGATAGAAACGTTAATTGCAACACTAGAATTACAAGCAGAGCCAGTCATTTAATAGGTAGCTAAAAATGAATAATCCTCGTGAAATTCCGAAAGAGTTGATTGAATACGCAAATTCAGAATTACAGCATTTTTTAAATACTGTTGCTGGTATTGATTTTGTCATGCTATGTTCATCGGATGGCTTTGAACTTTGCTTAGCTTCGAAGAAAAATATAGAAAATAAAGGAAAAATAGCAGCGGTTAGTAGCTCTATTTTGGCGATGGTTTCTGCTTTTATTTCAGAAATCCAACTTGTGGGTTGTCAGACAATTACGCTTGATGCTGAAAATGGAAAAGTATTTTTAACGGCAGTTAATCACTCGAAATATCCAATGGTGATGGTTGCTGTAACCAGCACAGATATTTTGATTGGACAAATGTTGTATTACTACAAAGAATTAAGTGAAAAATTGGCAAGCCAACAATTGAGCATTGCCTCATAAAATGGATGCGGTTGAACTTTTTTTGTTTAGAGTGAAATGGCGTGCAGTCATGATCTCGATAGATGATTTTTTAGTGGGTTCATGAATGAAAAATGTATTAAATATTGCGATATTTGGTTTAAGTTTGAATTCATTAGATCAAATCAAAACACAGATATTGCTTTCATTGCCTAAAAATATGAATGTGAATTGGGTAAATCTTGCTGAACAAGAAATTGATTTGTTACTCGTTAATGATGCCTTTTTTAACGCACCTGGCATTCAAAAACTTTTATCTCTTCAGAGTGTTGCTTATCTACGTTTGGTTAAAAAGGTAGAGAATGCAGGACGAATTGTAGGGGATCAGTTATTTTATCCTCTGCCTAATGCCGAATATTTACGTGATTGGTTATTCAAAAAAGTCATTCCACAGTCAGAGTTGATGTCATTTGAAATACCATCCATGGAAATGACACATACGCAGCTGACACCACTGACGGTTTTAAACCCTGAAATGACGACGGAACAAGTATTTAATGAAATCTTTATTCCACGCAATGGGTATATTCAGTTATTTGATGCACAAGGTTTTCTTGCATTGGTAGATACGCGTACAGAGCGTGTTTGGGTCAATCCGAATAAAACGATTCAATTTAATGAAACATTGAATCAAACCTATGCAACGGCACAAATTGTACAAGATACGATAAAAGACAAAGAAGTCTATGACTTAAGAGTGTGGTTATGGAAGGTTGTAAATTCCTCGCCATCAATGGATTTACCGAAGGTAGATCTTAATCAGAATTTTAAGCTTGATATTTGGCCACAGTTTGAAAAAGATTTGCAACGCCGTGACTTTTTAAAAATAGCTGCCTGTTTTTCACAGGGTGCTCATATTGCAGATGTAAAACAGGCTCTGAATTTAAGTAATGAAAAAGTATTGAATTTTGTAGCATGTGCTGTTTTACTGCAATTAGGTCGTTTTATTGATCAAAATGAAGTGAAGTATCATATAGATACAAAACAAGTAGAAACTGGTCAAATGAATAAACTACGTGGCTTTATTGGAAAGTTACGTAGAAAACTTGGTCTTTGATTTTTTCCGGGGTAACCCTATAACTAGAGGTAAAATAATATGGCGCGTATTAGTTTAGATGCGTTAACGGGTCTTGATGGTTTTGTTGCTGCTGCACTTGTTGATAGTGAGAGTGGTCTAGCACTTGCGACTCAAGGCGGTGGGGTAGACTTAGAATTAGCAGCAGCAGGTAATACTGAGGTTATTCGTTCTAAGCGTAAAGTTGCGAAGGCTTTACAATTAAATGACAACATTGAAGATATTTTAATTACTTTAGGTAAGCAGTATCACTTGATTCGTCCTTTGGATACGAATGAAGCGTTGTTCTTATATTTAGTTTTAGATCGTTCTAAATCAAACTTGGCAATGGCTCGTTATGAGTTAAAAGGTTTTGAAAAATCACTTGATTTTTCTTGATTTTCTAGAGTAATTAGCCATGCTAGTATATTTCGATATGCTGGCATTTTTTATGCGTTATAGGTTGGCACTGGTGAGTGTACTAAATACTGCTATCCCTACTTGGCATAGTAGGTTTTGTAGGCTGTTTGAAAGGTACTGACATGCAGTTTGACCAGTTCAGGTAGGCTTTGATAACCGCCAGCTAAAACAAACATTAGTGGAAATTGGTGCTTTTGGGCTAAACGAAATACGATTTCATCTCGTTTTTGAATAAGTTCCGTACTAAACCATGAAGAACCGCAAGGGTCATTTTGATGGCAGTCCATGCCTGCCTGAAAAATAATCAAATCAGCTTTCCACTCCAAAGCGAGGCTAAAAGCTTGGTGAATCGCTAGGATATACTGACTAAAATTTCCATTGGTTTTATGAATATGATAGGTTTCAGCTCGTTCATAAGTTGGACAGCCAAAAGCCAAACCATAGATACTATAATTAAAAAGATTGCTCAAGCGACGAGTAAATTCTGCTGTTCCATTGCCTCCATGTTGATCACAATCAATCACAAAGATACGTTTATCTGGGAATTGTTGAGCCACTAAAGCCAGTCCATTAAAGCTACAAAAAGAGCCCCCAAACTCATAAACGGCATGATGAAATCCTTGAGCAATATTAGCTGAGATTTGGTGTTTCCAAGCCAACTCTGCAGCCAGAATTTGACCTGCATTGATGTGATAAACTGCATCACGGAGTTGATGATTCCAAGGTTTAAACCCTTGTAGTGTTGCTAACTTTTCAGGCAGTCCTGTATCAAAGGCTTCTACATACTTAGGGTCATGGAGTTGCTTTAGTATGTCTGTAGAAATTTTCTTCGGTGTATGAAATTGCACTATGCCCAAATCATTTAGTGCTTCCGCCACAGCCGTCAATTTTTCCATACTATTGGTATGAGTGCGAGCGTAGTATTGAGGTGAGTAGCAGACATTTAACATAGTTTAGTTCTTCACTTGCGCAGTGGCGACATCAAGCAGTTGTTGTAATCGCGTGGTTCCAGGACTATATAAACCATTGTCAATTTGCTGTTGATAGTGGGTTGTAAAGGCTCTTGACCGATTTTCAGGAGACACTGCCAAAGTCGTGAGTCGTAAGAACCAAAACCCACTTACTTCTGTGTAGGGGATGACATAGCCTTTAAACTGTTGATTTTGAGTTTTGTTTTGAATGGCATCTCGATCATAATCGACCGAAAATAATGAGCCTGCTGGCAAACAAACACCATTCATTAGTATAGGTTTGAGACTAATACAAGAGTGATCATCTCCCATGTTCAGTTTTTCTAGTAAGAGGGGTTGCTGTTCCTCATCTACAAAGATATTGATTTCACCTTGTCTTAGTACTCGTCCATGGGCAATTTTAAGGAAGAAGTTTTCAGCCATTGGGCATGAGCCGACTTTGGGCTTTTCTGTTCGAGTCTTTAATTCGACTAAACCTGTGTTAGTTGAGGTTTGAGGTAAAATAATATCTGCAATCAGTTGGCATAAAATCTGACTTTCTTCTAATTGAGCTTGTGCTGCAATGTGTCTTAAATTTTTCTGTCTTTCAAAATGGTCATGTACCTGTGCTGAAAGAAATGTGGAATTTGGGCCAGCCAAATGTTGTTGTAAATTTTCATTGAGGTCTAAGTTATGCCAGTCTGAAATTAGATATTGAGACTGTTCAAGTAGTGCCTTCAACGCTTTGGTATCATATTGATCGAACAATTTTAAGTCGATGAAGTCTTGGCTTAAGCGTGGGCTGTTGATGTATTCAGCTAAAACACGTGTGGCTTGTGTATAACCGCAACCTCGACGTTCAGTCTGATGTGAGAAATGTTCATTTAACATTTCAGCCAGCTTCGTAGACAGAGGGAAAACATGTTGTTTAAAGAGTTGAATAATTTCGTGATCTGTCTCGCGCATCCTTGCCCCAAAAATAACTTTAAGATCTGATTTATTATACAGTTTTATCAAGAACTGATTTGAATATTTAACTAAAAAATCTTAATCAGTACTGTATTTGATGTTTTTAAAATGTTTGGTTTTTTCATTGTATTTTAGATATGAACGGATAGTTCACTTAGCGGTGTTTGTTTGGAGCTGACGATGGGCACTATAGCGTTATGGTGTGTAGCAAACTCAGCCTTAAATGTTCTCAAAAATTGGCTGCTGAAGCATATATGCGCACTCAACTTGAGGATAGTTGGAACGATAATAATTTAGTCGCCCGCCTATTTTTATATCACAACGCCATTCAGATCATCATGTTTATCCAACACGTAGTTTTCAAACGCTGAAAAATTATGAAGATGTACCTCAACTTCCCGCAGGTTATGCCGCCATGCTTTTACCTGCCTTGATTCCGAAGTGGTGGTTTAAACTGATGGATCAGCGAGTAGTCGAACACTATGCAAGGATCTTAAGCAAAATAAATATTGATCCAAAAGCCAAAAAAGAATTCATCAGAAATTTACCACTTTACTGTCTAAATCATCCATTACATCAGAGTAAGTTAGGACTCAAGAGGATGTAGGATGAAACGTTATCAATGTTTGGTTTGTGGTTCATCTATGATGAACAATCAGGTTGGCCGCAAGAAGGTTTTGTAGCAGCTAGAGCGTGGCAGGATGTGCCTGAAAACTGGACTTGTCCTGACTGTGGGGGGGCTAAAGCTGACTTTGATATGTTAGAAATCTAAGCAGTAAATACGCACCACATTATGATATGGGCGCTGTGATTCACTTTAGCCGTGCCCAAAATTCTTCTATGGGATGATTTTTCTATCAAACCATTCTATAACCATTCTTTCGCATGGTTGTTCTTCATTTCAAGACTGTTAATCTTTTCAAGCAGATTTATTACTCAAGGACTGAGTAGAAGTCATAAGCCATATTTTAAAGAAAGCCATGGTCATGGAGGAGTGTGGATTCCTTTAAAATATTGAGATGATTAAAAAATAACGATGTGAAATCGAATGTGTAGAACTCAATAACTTCGAAAATCGCAAACATATTTTCTTTAAAGGATTAGAACAAAGATGGTTAATCAACTTGTTTGTATAACACTAGACGAAATTTTGGCTTCACCACGACTTAAAGTTACCAAGATTGCCCCCTTTTTTTATTGCTATGCCCTATTTTTAGTGAGTGGTCTTTAGCACATTATTTACTGTAAAAATAATTTTTAGCTATGCAGGTTTTGATACATAGACTGCAACATTTATTTATATAGAATTTAAAACTAAGAATAGATAAATAATTGAACTTTAATAAATTTTATACAGATTAAATTTCTAAGAAATAAGTTCTGGCAAAAGTCAGAAGGGATACTTTTATCTTAAAAACGGTCAAGGAGGATACCATGCGTATCATGAAGTCTAAGCTGTGTTTATCTATCGGCACTAGCTTATTGTCGGTAGCAATAACAACAGCACATGCTGCATCTGCGAAAACGTATCAAACAGGGAAGACGATTGCGAACGATCCTTTTTTGAAAGCAGTAGTCAGTTCTGAGTATATGGAACCTGCGATTATTCATCCTGCGCAGAGCGTGGTAGCCCAGAAAAAAATTGAGGCATATAAACAAAAAACAGGGCGTACTCCTAATATTTTGATTTTCATTGTTGATGATATGGGGTGGGGGGATATCGGTGCGAATGGTGGGGGTGAAACGGTGGGTGCACCGACACCAAATATTGATAAATTGGCACAAGGGGGTTTGCGTTTTACCTCATTCTATGCACAACCACTGAGTACGCCTTCTCGCGCTGCAATGATGACAGGTCGTCTGCCAATACGTACAGGGTTGGTCCGTCCTATTTTGACAGGTGAAAAACTCAAAGCAAATCCGTGGGAGGGTGAAGTTACTGCAGCAGGTCTTCTCGACAAAGCGGGCTACCGCACGGGCATGGTGGGAAAATGGCATTTGGGTGAAATTGATGGAGCTTACCCACAGCAAAATGGTTATGACGAATACTTCGGTTTCTTGCAAGTGGTATCGAACTTAACCGAGATGACCGATGAACGTTTATATCCAAATTTAATCCACGACCCTGAGCGTTTAGAAGCAATGCGCACGATTCAGCCTCCTGAAATTACCAGTGGCGTCAAAGGCGGGGCGCTAAAGGTTGAGCAGTCGATTAAAACCATTGATGACATCAGCAAAATGGATCAAAAATTTGCAGATTACTCCGACAGTTTTATCCGTCGTGCAGGTAAAAAGAATGAGCCGTTTTACCTGATACATTCATTTTCACGATTACATAATGATAATTATCCCGCTCCGGGTTATGCAGGCAAGAGCCCTGCAAAATATCCCTATAAGGATGGGGTGATTGAGGTCGATGATATCGTTGGTCGTCTTATGAAGACGCTGAAAGATACAGGTCAGCTTGAAAACACAGTCGTGTTCTTTACCTCAGACAACGGAGCCAATGAAGATGTTTGGCCAGATTCTGGGTTTCATCCATGGAAAGGGGGGAAAGGTACCACATGGGAAGGGGGAATTCGTGTACCGGGTATTGCGTACTGGTCAGGCATGATCAAAGAGGGACGTGTTAGTGACGGTATTTTTGACATTCTTGACATATTTAACACATCCGTTGCACTAGGTGGGCAAACAAATCAAATCCCGAAAGATCGTTACTTTGATGGTATCGACCAAACCAGTTTCCTACTGGCTGATGACGGTGAGTCAAACCGTGAAACTTCATACTTCTATTCAGGCAATCAGTTCACATCACTGCGTTGGAATGAGTTTAAAGTGCATTTCAAAGTGATGGATACTACTTCGCCACGTAAAAATATTGATAGTACTTTGTTGTCAGTCGCCAACCCAGCACCGTGGGCATACAACTTATACCTTGACCCCAAAGAGCAAATTCCAAGCCATCATGGGTTTGAATGGGGTTATCCACGTGCCCTGAATCTGGTGCGTTATCACATGAGCACCTTTCAGAAATATCCAGCCAAAGACATTGGTTTGGGTGTGCCTTAATTCAGTTTGAGCAACGATTCTATTCACTAGAACAAAAAGCGATGCAATCACTCACAGTGACTGCTTTTCAGCGGAATGAAACGTAGTCACTGGCTTAAATTTTCACTAAAGGATTAGACATGAAATCGAATCAAAAGTATCTCATAACTGCAATATTGTCTGTATTGGCAGGTCAAGCCTATACCGCAGGTTTAGAGCGTTCCCCACAACAAATTGATGCGCTTTTTGAACAGGGAACTTATGCAGAAGTAGGCTACACCCATATTTCACCTGATGTGACAGGTGACGATTCAAGCGGGCATTCTCTTTCTGACATGGCGGAAGATTATCAATCTCTGAATTATGCAGTAAAGACAGATTTAACCCCGAGTTTACGTTTAGCAGTCATTTATGACGAACCATTCGGCGCGAAAGTGAAGTTTGATGGGACAAATAACTTCATTGCAACAGACCGTCCAGAAACAGATGCTAAAACCCGTGTCGATGTGCAATCGAAAAATATCACTGCATTATTGGGCTATAACCTGAATAAAAATGTCATGATTTATGCTGGACCTGCACTGCAAGAGATTGAAGCTAATGTACATTTACGTGGTTTAACCTATGCTGCCAATAGTGGTTATAACAACAGCTTTGATGATATGGCTGTCGGTTGGGTGGCTGGTTTCAGTTATGCCAAGCCTGAAAAGGGCATTTTAGCCTCACTTACTTATCGTTCTGAAATTGAGCATAAGACAACAATTCAGGAAGATGTGCCATTGGCTGATAAATTGGGTATGGATTATTCACATTATAATCAAGGCAGTATTACTACACCTGAGTCTGTCAATTTAAACATGCAAGCAGGATTGAATATGACCACTGCTGTGTTTGCAAAAGTACGCTATGTGCCGTGGAGTAACTTTGCCTATTATCCACCTATTTTAAAAGCATCGACCGTGGCTGCTTTGGGCAAAGGTTTACCTTTAGTGGATTATTCTGACGATCAAACAGCAGTTGAAATTGGGCTGGGGAAACGTTTGGCTCCGAAGCTTGCCATTGCGGTTTCTGGTTTATGGGATTCAGGCGCGGGTGATCCAGCTCCGACTTTAGGGCCTGTGGATGGATATTGGGGCGCGGGTTTGGCAGCAAAATATAACTTTAATGAAAAACTCGCATTTAGTGTCGGTGGTCGTTATATGTGGTTTGGTGATGCCAAAGGTGAAACATCTGACCGTCGTATAGTGGGTGATTTTAAAGACAATACAGGTTATATCGTAGGCATGAAGCTGTCTTATTCTGCTAAATAAATTGACAGTGTAATAGTAAGTCGTTAGTTGTTTTAAAGAGAAAACCCCTACAGATTTTCTGTTCTTTGGAACAAAGTATCGTAGAGGTTTTCTCTTTAGCTTACCTTAAGTTGAATTAACGTCCAGCAGGCTGATTTTCAATCATACTTGCAACTTGGTCGACTTGGACAGACATACTCTTTTGACTTGGTGGGAAGTCTTTAAATGTTTTCACAAACTCTCCAATCTGCTCTCCAGCTGGACCTAAAATCCAGCTTCTGTTTTCAGCCCATTCATCATAACCACGCGCCTCGGTGAAGCGTTCAAATGGATCCATTTTCAGGTTAATGATATATGGACTGGTCATTGCTTCTTGAGTAGAGCGGAACCAACCATCTTGTTTGGTGAATAGTAATTTCCAATCTCCATAACGCATGCCATGGAAAGTAGTTTCCGTAAAGTAATAGAAATCTTTACGTTTAGTTTTGCCTTGGTTTAATAAAAGATCACTTTGATCATAACCATCTAAATGAACTTTATAATTTTTCCGACCAATACGCTTACCTTTTAATAAATCCTCTTTCAGCGTCTTATCACCCACCCAAGACATTAGTGTTGGCATCCAGTCTTCCATCGTCATAAATTCGCCAGTTGATACATTGGCAGGAATGTGACCAGGCCATTTGACGACTAAAGGAACACGGAAGCCACCTTCCCATCCTCCTACACCTTTTTCACCATGGAATGGTTGGTTACCACCATCTGGCCACGAATTTGATGCTGCGCCATTATCGGTTGAGAACATCACAATGGTATCTCCGCTTACTTTTAAGTCATCAAGAAGCTTTAAAAGTTCACCGACACCATCATCCATTTCAGCAACACCATCGGCATAGACACCATAACCCGTTTTACCATCATATTTCTTATTTAAGTGGGTTTTATAGTGTGTTCGTGTCATGTTGTGCCAAACAAAAAACGGCTTATCTTGTTTAACTGCATCTGAGATAAAACGCTTAGATTGTACCAAGACTTCTTCATCAAGATTACGTTGGCGTTCTATACCAAATGGACCTAAATCTTTAATTTGTTGTTTACCATTACCCAAAGCTTTAGAGTGGATCACACCACGCATTTTTAAGCCTAATTTTTGTTGTGTTGCTTCATCTTTCGGATAGTCTTGTTGCTCACCATACTCACCCGCATTTAGGTGATAGAGAATTCCATAAAATTCATCGAAACCATGTACAGTGGGTAAGTGTTCATCTCGATCACCCAAGTGATTTTTACCAAATTGTCCTGTGACATAACCTTTGGCTTTCAGCATTTCGGCAATGGTTGGATCTTTAGATTTTAGTCCCTGTACTGCTCCTGGAAGTCCGACCGTACTCAAACCTGTACGCATTGGGTATTGCCCTGTAATGAAAGCAGCCCGACCAGCTGTAGAGGATGCCTGTGCATAATGATCCATGAAGGTCATGCCTTCTTTGGCAATACGATCAATATTAGGCGTGGTACCGCCCATCATGCCACGGTGGTAGGTGCTTAAATTCCACATCCCAACATCGTCGCCCCAAATGACTAAAATATTAGGTTGCTTTGCAAATGTGGTTGCAGACAACAACGCTCCACCAATTAAGGCAACAGAGCGTGCAATTAAACTCTTCCGCATGTTATTTCTCCTTGTTAGGATTGTTATGAAGCAATAGAGATTCTTTTTCACTCAGTCCGCCTTAACGAACTTAGCGATGTTTTTTACGGTTGTTCTAAAAATAAAAATTTATAGTTATGTTAAAAGGATTTTTTTAATGTGATTGCAAGCGTTTCGCAATATCATGTTTAGATGAAGTTGCGGTGTGAAAAAATTTTTTTAGACCTGAGCAGAGGTAATGTAAGCCTGCTTCACCATCAGGCGTTTTCAAAAAACGATCTTTGGGGCAGTCACCCCAACAATACTGCAAATATGGACATTTTGTACAATATTTAGGCAGTGATTTGTACTTTGAAAAAGAAAACTGTTTTTGCTTTTCAGAAAAGACCAGATCACCTTGATGAAAGTCCTGAATATTTCCCAGTTTATATTCAGGATAGACAAAGTGGTCGCAGGAAAATAAGTCACCATTATGTTCTATAGCTAGCGCTTTACCACAAATTTGTCCTGATACACATTTTTGAGCACCATAGCCAAACATCATCGAAACGATATTTTCAAATTGATCGACAAAGACCTTACCAAAGTCTTTTTGTAACCATTCTCCCCATACCCGAGAAAGAAAGTAACCCCAATCATCGGCTGCAATTGACCAGTCTGTAACGACGGAATCGGCTGTCCCAGGTTGTGTTGCAGAACTGCCTAAAGTGGGTAAGTCATCTGGATTCCAATAACCCGGAGCTGTTTGCTGAAACTGTGCACTTTCCATCCCAGGTATAAACTGCATCATACGAGGTTGGACTTGATCGCGGAGAAAACGATATACGTCGATTGGACGCTTTGCATTATCACGGTTGACCACACAAAGTGCATTGAAAGGAATTTGGTAGAGATGCAGAAGTTTCACTGCATGCATGACTTTGGCGTGGGTCGGTTTTCCACCTTTGTTATAACGATGTTTATCGTGAAACTCGGCAGGGCCATCAATGGATAAACCGACTAAAAAATTATTCCGTTTGAGAAATGCACACCAGTCTTCATCGAGTAAAGTGCCATTGGTCTGTAAGTCATTTTCGATACGTTGATTGGCTTTTTGATATTTTCGTTGTAGCTCAACCACTCGTTCAAAAAATTCCAAACCCATAAGAGTAGGCTCACCCCCTTGCCAACTAAACACAACTTCATCTGCAGTTTGAGACTCGATGTATTGTTTAATGTGCAGTTCAAGAAGAGACTCTGTCATGCGGGGTGTTTTAGGTTGATGTAGCATGTCTTGCTTATGTAAATAGAAGCAATAACTACAGTCTAAATTACACTGCGCACCCGAAGGTTTGATCATGACATGATATCGGTAAACTTTTCCCATCAGTTGGGCCGTTTTAAGTGGTGGGGATTCATGTAGAGTTGGAATTCGCTGCATGGCGTTTAAGTCCCCTTATCGTTTTTAGTTAAATATTGTTTTTATCTTAATCGTTTATACTCAATCAATACTTAAAGATGCAATGCATAGGCTTATGCAGCATGGCACTTTATCGTTCAATATACTGAGTGAATTTTTTAATCATTCATGCTGAATAGTTATTTCACTTATTCTAATAGAGAATAAATGAAAAAGGCAATTCCATAAAACTATTATGTCTTTTATTTTTTAAAAATAAGTGTGGAATATATAGGTTTTTAACTTAATGAATGATAAGGCAACATAGTGTTGTACTCACTCAAGGGGTATCATAGCGCTAACAAAGCGTTGGAATAGATTATGAAAATCGTGGCAGATGAAAATCTCGCATTTACCGATTATTTTTTTGCTGAATTTGGTGAAGTCGAACAGAAAGCAGGGCGTACTTTGACCCGTGCCGATGTTGTAGAAGCGAAGGCATTATTGGTTCGCTCTGTGACACAAGTTAATCCAGCTTTAATTGATAATACAGCGCTTGAATATGTCGGTAGTGCAACGATTGGCACAGACCATTTAGATATTGAAGCCCTTGAAAAACAGAATATCCACTGGGCAAATGCTGCAGGCTGTAATGCACAGGCGGTGGCTGAATATGTGATTACCGCTTTACTGCATTTGAACCCAGCTTTTATAGATGCTAATGAACGTTTTACTTTGGGGATTATTGGCCTAGGAAATGTCGGTTCTCGCTTAGCCTATATGGCCAAACTATTGGGTTGGAATGTGATCGGCTATGATCCTTTTGTACAGCAAGATGTGATTCAGCAGGTCGATTTAAACACGCTATTAAACACTGCCGATGCCATTTCATTGCATGTTCCACTCACGAAAGCAGGGCAGCACCCGACACATCATTTAATTAATACGGATGCTTTAGCTGCAATGAAGCCTACTGCGATCCTAATCAACTCTGCGCGTGGGTCTGTTGTTGAAGAGCAAGCTTTATTGGCAGACATCGAAAAAACACAGCGTAAAGTGGTATTGGATGTCTTTGAGCATGAGCCTGTGATTTCTGAACAAGTATTGAACGCTGTGAGTCTAGTGACGCCACATATCGCAGGTTATAGCTTAGAAGGTAAAGCGCGTGGTACACAAATGATCTATGACGCCTTTTGTAAAACCTTTCAGTTTGAAGCACATAAAAGTTTCGAGTCGCAGTTGCCTGTGTGTGCTCAGTATTTTGAAAGGCAAGATTTGAAATCTACACTTCAACAGCATTTAAATGAAATCTATCCAATTTTACGAGATGACCACGCTTTACGTGCTTGTTTAAAAGAGGGAATGATTGACCAGAAAGCCTTTGACCATTTAAGAAAGACTTATCCATTACGCCGTGAATGGGCTGCACATGGGGGGCCAAAGGCATGAGTCAGGACGTGATCCACTATCAGCCAACCTGTGATTTAAAAGCCATGCGTGCTCGCGCGCAAATGTACAGCCAAATTCGTCAGTTTTTTGCTGAACGTGAAGTGCTTGAGGTTGAAACCCCTATATTATCTCAGGCTGGTGTGACCGATGTGCATTTGGCTTCGGTTCAAGCGCAGCGTCATGTACAGGGCTCGCAGCAAACGCATTATTTACAAACCTCCCCTGAGTTTGCGATGAAGCGCTTACTCGCCAGTGGCAGTGGGCCGATTTATCAAGTCTGTAAGGTTTTCCGTGATGATGAACATGGACGAAAACACAATAGTGAATTTACCATGTTGGAATGGTACAGACCGAATTTTAGTTTGAAGGATTTGATGTTTGAAGTGACCGATTTATTGAATGTCACATTAAAGCAGCGTTTTGGTGAAGTTCGTCCAACCATTTTAAGCTATAAACATGCATTTATGGATCGTTTGGATTTGAACCCACTGCTAGCTAGTTTGAAAGAGCTAAAAGACTGCTGCAATCGCGTGGGTTTAAATTTGGACTTGGGTGATGACCGATTGGGTTATATTGATTTACTCTTTTCGCATTTTGTAGAGCCAAGCTTAGGTTTTGATACCCCAGTATTTTTAACTGACTTTCCGCCAGAACTTGCTTCACTTGCCAAAACCAAAACAGATGAAGACGGTGAGCTAGTTGCAGCACGTTTTGAGTTGTACATCGAGGGTTTAGAGCTCGCCAATGCTTATGATGAGTTGATTGATGCTGACGTGTTACGTTCACGCTTTGCAGCTGATAACGCAGAACGGGAAAAGTTAGGTTTACATGTGATGCCGATTGATGAATTTTTATTGGCTGCTTTGCCTCAAATGACCGCATGTGCAGGTATTGCTTTAGGTGTGGATCGTTTGTTAATGGTTGCAACTGAACAGATGCGGTTAGAGAAGGTGATTACATTTCCTGCGGTTATCTCTTAAGTGAATTGAAAATAAAGCGCCAAATAGGGCGCTTTATTTTTTTGTTTATGAAGATTCAACTGTATTGAGTTTTCAGCACGCCAATGGCATGTATGCGACGTTCAATCAGCATTTCACCAATATCAGGGCCTTCGATATCTGCAGGCAGATCTTGAGCTTTAATATTTCGCACAACCTCCATCGCTTTTAAAACATATTGAGACTGCGGGTATTCACGATCTTCAAGTCCTAAACGACCACGTGAGTCGCATTCACAGGCCTGCACAAAGGCTTCAACCCGTTCAGGACGACGCAATACATCTAAGCGTTGCAGTAAGCGCCATAAAGTCCCTGGTTTTAAGGTGAGGGCTTGATGACATTTCAAATGTTCTTTGCAGACCGTAATTGCAAGTTGTTTCATCTGTGTTGGGACTTTTAGACGCTCGCACACTTCAGTCACAGGTTTAACCCCACGTTCTTCATGCATGATATGACGTGGTAATTCATCCACAGGTGTTAAGGCTTTACCTAAGTCATGTACGAGAACAGCAAAACGAACATCTAGTGCATAGTTGGCGCGGCACGCCTGTTGTAATGACATCATGGTGTGGATGCCACAGTCAATTTCAGGGTGATATTCAGGGCGCTGCGGAATACCGTAAAGTGCCTCGATTTCTGGAAAAAGTACTTTTAAAGCACCACAGCGACGTAGCACTTCAAAGTATTCATCAGCATGATCTTCCATTAGGGCGCGGGAGGTTTCTTTCCAAACGCGTTCAGGTGTTAGCGCCTCAAGTTCGCCCGAGTTTGCGAGTTGTTGCATCAGTGCCAACGTTTCCTCTGCCACTATAAATCCTAGGGTTTTATAACGTGCCGCAAATCGAGCAATGCGTAGGACGCGCAGTGGGTCTTCTACAAAAGCATCGGAAACATGCCGTAAAATACGTCGTTCTAGGTCTCGCTGACCGCCATAGGGGTCATATAGTGTGCCGTCATCATCCATAGCGATGGCATTAATGGTAAGGTCGCGTCGAATTAAATCTTGTTCTAGGGTGACGGAACTATCGGTATAAAACTCAAAGCCATGATATCCCTGTCCTGACTTACGTTCAGTACGGGCAAGCGCATATTCATCTTTGGTTTCAGGATGTAAAAAAACAGGAAAATCTTTACCTACAGGTTGGAAACCTTGGGCAAGCAGTTGTTCAGGCGTTGCACCGACAACTACATAATCTTTTTCGTGATAGGGATGACCCAGAAGCTGATCTCGGACCGCACCGCCTACTAAATAAACTTGCATGAAAAAACCTCTATTCTTGCAGCCATCATGCTACAGAATAGAGGTTTTCTCAAGTCACAAGACGAGACTATCTCAACAAGTGATTAGATAGCGTTTTTCTCAGCTTCTTGAACTTCGGCTACAGTCAGCGCTGTCATGTTGACCAAACGACGTGTTGTTGCTGTCGGTGTCAAAATATGAACTGGTTTAGCTGCACCTAATAGGATAGGACCAATAGTAACATTATTGCCTGAAGTTGCTTTTAACAGGTTAAATGAAATGTTGGCTGCATCCAAGTTCGGCATGATCAGTAGGTTCGCAGAACCTTTGAAGCGTGAGTTTGAGTATGCAAAGCTACGGATGTTTTCATCCAATGCTGCGTCTGCATGCATTTCACCTTCAACTTCAAGTTCTGGCGCAATTTGCGTTAAAATCTCAAACACTTTACGCATTTTTTGTGCGCTTGCATCCGTTTGATCTGAACCGAAGCTTGAGTGAGAAAGTAGCGCAACACGTGGTGTCATGCCAAAACGGCGCACTTCTTCAGCAGCTAAAATAGTCATTTCAGCCAGCTGTTCAGCCGTTGGATTACGATTGATGTAAGTGTCAGCAATGAACAGGTTACGGTCTTCAAGCATTAAAGCATTTAGTGTAAAGAAAGAGTTATGACCTTCTTTTTTACCAATGATGTTTTTAACGAAATCTAAGTGAATGTCGTAGCTTGAATATGTACCACATAACATACCGTCTGCTTTACCATGTTTCACCAACATCGACGCGATCAAGGTTGAACGACGACGTGCTTCACGTTGCGCATATTCAGGTGTTACACCTTTACGCTGCATGAGTGTGTAGTAGTCATCTGCAAACAGTTCGTAGTCAGGATTTTTTTCTTGATCCACAATCGTGATATTCACACCATGTTCAAGACGTAAGCCTAACTTTTTGATGTTCGCTTCAATAACTGCCGTACGACCGACTAAAATTGGTTTTGCAAGATCTTCATCAACAGCAATTTGTACTGCACGAAGTACACGTAGGTCTTCACCTTCTGCATAAGCAATACGTTTTGGGTCAGATTTTGCCTGAGCAAAAATAGGCTTCATCATGAACGCAGAGTTGTAAACAAACTCAGACAGACGTTGACGGTAAGCAGAGAAGTCTTGAATTGGGCGATCAGCCACGCCAGAGTCCATTGCTGCTTGTGCAACAGCTGGCGCAATTTCCAAAATCAGACGTTGATCGAGTGGACGTGGAATAAGGTAGTCACGACCAAATGATGCTGATTTTTCACCATAAGATGCCGCATCTGCTTCAATGTGTGCCATACGCGCAATCGCATATACACACGCGATTTTCATCTCTTCATTAATCGTCGTTGCACCTACATCAAGGGCACCACGGAAAATGTAAGGGAAGCAAAGTGCGTTATTTACTTGATTTGGATAGTCTGAACGACCTGTTGCCATGATGACATCATCACGAACTTCGTGAGCATGTTCAGGTAGAATTTCTGGATCTGGGTTTGCAAGTGCAAAGATAATTGGATCTTTTGCCATGAGCTTAACCATTTCTTTGGTTAAGATACCTGCAGCAGATAACCCAAGGAACATGTCTGCGTCTGCAATCACGTCAGCCAGTTGAGTGCCGTCGATGTCTTGTACATAACGCTTTTTAGACTCGTCTAAGCCTTCACGCTTAGTGGTAAGCAGACCGCGAGAGTCAGCTACAATAATATTTTCTTTCTTCGCACCAATTGCACAAAGAAGATCTAAACAAGACAATGCAGCAGCGCCTGCGCCTGAAGCAACGATCTTGATTTCATCAATTTTTTTGCCATTTAACTGTAAAGCGTTCAGCAAAGCAGAACCAACAATAATAGAAGTACCATGTTGGTCGTCGTGGAACACAGGAATGTTCATGCGTTCACGTAGTTTTTGCTCGATATAGAAACACTCTGGCGCCTTGATATCTTCAAGGTTAATACCACCAAAAGTCGGTTCTAATGCAGCAACAATGTCCACGATTTTGTCAGGATCATTTTCTGCAATTTCGATGTCAAAAACGTCAACACCAGCAAATTTCTTAAACAGTACGCCTTTACCTTCCATAACAGGTTTAGACGCTAAAGGACCAATGTTGCCTAGGCCAAGTACGGCTGTACCGTTACTGACCACAGCAACTAAGTTACCACGCGCTGTGTAAAGCGCAGCAGTAGACGGGTCGCGTTCAATCTCTAAACATGGTGCAGCAACACCTGGTGAATAAGCTAAAGCTAAGTCACGTTGGTTGACCAGCTGCTTGCTTGGTGTAACGCTGATTTTCCCTGGAGTTGGAAATTCGTGATAATACAAAGCTTGCTGTTTTAATGATTGATCGTCCATCTGAATCTCTTTGTAGCGTGGGTTAGCCAGCGGAGCTGGTGGTTTTTTAGTAGACAAGACCGAATATACCATTAGTTGCTGGCATATCCCAGTGATAGCTGATGGTTTTTAAGCCAAACTTAGAGCTAAAACCACCTGATTTATATTAAGTATGTATAAGCGGGCAGTTCGAGGTTATCTTTGAGATACTGAGTTGCGTCACGCTGGGCAAGTGGTTTGGAAAATAAGTAACCTTGAGCGATATCGCATTCAAGGTTTTGTAAGTAGTTTAGTTGCTGCTCAGTTTCGATACCTTCAGCGACGACAGTCATGCCCATGGCTTTCCCCATTGCAATCATGGCACTGACAATCGCTTCTTGTTTGCTGTGCCCAATTTTTGAAATAAATGTGCGATCAATTTTTAAAGTGTCGATTGGGAAGTCGGTCAGATAGGACAGGGATGAATAGCCAGTACCGAAATCATCCAAAGAAATGTGGATGCCACGTGATTTGATGGTCTCAAGTAAATTTTTAACTTCCACAGAGTTTTCTACTAAGGTGGACTCGGTTATTTCTAACTCTAGGCTACTGCCTTTGATTCCATAAAGGTGAAGCGCTTCATCCAAATCTTTGAGAAGTTGACCACGTTGTAACTGTTGTGCAACCACATTGACAGAGACACAAATGTCCTCGAAACCAAGTTTATTCCATTCTTGAATCTGTTTTGCGGTTTGTAGGATGACAATGCGCCCAATATCCGAAATCAGACTGGTTTTTTCCGCCATAGGAATGAACAGTCCAGGGGGAACTATACCTTTGGATGGATGATTCCAACGTACTAGCGCTTCAAAACCATAAATTTTTTGATCGTGAAAATTGATTTTTGGTTGATAATAGACCACCAACTCATTGTTTTGTATTGCCAGCCTTAAATCACGTTCTAAATAAATCCCTTCTTCTAAAGCAACTGTATTACTCAAAGTATAAAACTTGGTTGTATTGCCACCAAGGCGTTTTGCCTCGGTCAATGCTTGTTCTGCACAGTTATTTAAGTAGTCAAGTTGGCGACCGTGTTCAGGGTATTGAGAAATTCCCATTGAAAGCGTAATGATATGTTCCTGACCAAAGATGTCAAAAGGTAAGCTAAACGCTTTATGAATTCGCTCAATATGCTGTTGAATAGATGGCCGAATATGTGAAATTTCATAGACAATAGCAAAATCATCGCCGTTTAAGTGAGCAACAACTAGAGCTTCTGCATTGGTTAAACGAAGGCGTTGTGCAACTTGACGGAGTAATTCATCTCCACCATTGTTGCTTAAAAACTCATTCAATGGGCGGAAACGGTCAATATTGAGACGAATAATTGCCAGTTGTTTAATACTGTCTTTTTGAGAGACGAGATACTGATGCAGTTGATAGTTATAATAAAAACGGTTAGGTAAGTCCGTTAATGTGTCGTAGTTTTCTAAATAAGAAAGGCGTTGTTCTTGCAGTTTACGCTCAGTTAAATCAGACACAATCCCAATATAATGGGTCACACGATCTTGATCATCAGTGATGGCATTTAGATGCATCCAAATACACAGTTCTTTGCCTGAAAGAAACTTTTCGTCTAGTTCACCATCGTATTCACCTTTTTTCAAAAGCTGAGCAATGATTTGGTTGTGAGTGGTGCGTTGATGTGACTTATAGTTGGCCACAATATCAAATAGATGTTTACCATTTATGTGCGCGGCATTAAACCCAGTGAGACGCTCAAAGAATGGGTTTACGTCGATATAACGCAGGTCTTCATCAAGAATGAAAATACCTTGTTCTGCTTGTTCAAGTACGCTTGCTGCGAGTCGTAAACGTTCCTGATTACTTTTTTCATGTTGAATATCACGTCGAATACCCACCATTTGTAAAGGCTTTTGTGTCATAGGATCTCGGGAAATGACACGACCAGTGTCATGTACCCAATACCATTTCCCATTGTTATGTTGCACACGGTAAGTGGCTTCATAGCGATCTGAATGACCCCGTAAATGACTTTTCATAGACGACTTAAATAATGTAATGTCATCTGGATGAATCAAAAACTGTAGTTGGTTTTGATGTTCTGTGGAGTTTTTAACGACTTTTTCTTGTTTGTGATTGGTTAGTGAAATCAAACGATCTTTAATATTCCAATCCCAAGGGCGAATACCTGCAATTTTATGTGCAAGAGAAAGGTTTTCTTGTTTGTTTTTTAAATCTTTATTGATTTCATTAATGTCAAAAGTACGCTCACGTACTTTTTGTTCCAGTAACTGATTATTCAGTTGCAGTTGTTGCTCTATTTCCTTGGATTTATTCACTTCTGTTTGTAATTGTTTACAAAGATCATCGGTCCATGCCACTTGCATTTCAGCTTCTTTTTTCAGTTCGCGGTTTTTAATAGAGAGGCGCGAGGAATGCTGATTGATACGATTTGTTGCATTGGCACAGAGTAATATCACAATCAAAATAAAATTGACGGTAAGGTGAAAAATATTGTGATTGTTATCAAAGTAAATGAATTGAGAGAAGATATAGGGCGTAATTGATGGAATAAAGACTAGACAGAAATAATTAATTCGCTGGGTTAAATAGGTTAAGCAGACTGTTTGTGTAACAATGACCAAAAGTGCAGATAAAACCAATGCGTCAACAAAACTAAAATCACCTGATTGTTGGGGTAGATAATAATAAATACATACAACACCAGTCGCAACTAGACAGCCGACGGTTAAGCAAACACCTTGAATCCAACGATGTGCAGGATGAGTTGAATAGTTACTTGGCTTGAAATAGACTGTGCTAATCACCCATAAAATACTCAAAATAAACTCAGAAATGAAAAACCAAAGGTTAAAATAAAAAGAATCTTGAGAAAAATTATAGTGATATGTACAGAAAATATAAAAATTAAGAATCAGTAAGCTACTAATAAGAAAACGAATATGGCTAATGGAGTGCGATATCTGCGCAGTCTGCAAGTGCCGATCAAGATTTTCTGTAGAAATATCTGGCATGAATCGCGAAACCTTATTTTTTTTATGACCTAAAAATGTTCAGTTGTGAGTTTTTCAAGTTAAAAAAACACAGTACAAAAATAAACTCAAGTTATGTTTTGATATAAGTCAAGGGTAATATTGTTGTACATAATAAGCAATATATTAACAGAACTAAAGGATGACTCAACCGTTTATGTGATTTAAATCACTAAATTTGTAATTTAGAATCGCTAAAGCGACAACTGGCGCAGTCTCTGTACGTAACACCCGTTCGCCTATACACCAGTTTATAAATCCGTGGTCATTGGCTGTCGTAATTTCAGCCTCACTTAAACCACCTTCAGGGCCAATCAGTAACGCAATGTTCGGGTTAGCTTCTGCCAAAACGTCGAGTTCTTCTTTGTTTGGTGCAAGCACAAGTCGAGTTGTTGGTAACTCTGTCGCGAGCCATTTTTCTAAGCCGACCGGAGCATGAATAGTGGGAACAAGGTTCATGCCACATTGTTCACAAGCCGCTATGGCAATACCTTGCCAATGATCAATCTTCTTTTGGTCACGATCATATTTCAAACGCATTTCGCAACGTTCAGATGTTAAGAGTTGAATCTCCGAAACGCCCAATTCAACCGCTTTTTGAATGACATAGTCCATACGGTCACCTTTACTCATGACCTGACCGAGTAAAGTTTTGAACGCAGGTGTGCGATTGGTTGGGTTGAAAGCAGTGACCTGAACTGAGGCTGACTTTTTGGCAACGTCACTTAAGGTCACTTCATACTCGCCACCTTGTCCATTAAACAAGGTAGCCGTTTCACCGACTTGAGCGCGTAAAACTTTGACCCAATGATGAAACACCGTTTCAGTCAGTTCGACAGTGTGATCAACATTGAGTTCTGCTTCCATAAAAAAACGAGGCATTCGGTTTTACTCTCAAATAGGGTGAATCTGGTTTAAATCCTTATGCTAAACCAAGGTCTAGTACAAGTTGACGGGTAGGATCAGTGGTGTTCATGGTGTAGAAATGCAAACTTGGTGCACCACCTGCAATTAAGCGTTCACACAGTTTTACAACCACTTCATGACCAAATGCTTTAATGCTTGCGGTATCGTCACCATAGGTTGCCAGTTGCTTGCGAATCCAACGTGGAATCTCAGCGCCTGTACCATCTGCAAAGCGAATTAAGTTGCTGGCATTGATAATTGGCATAATGCCTGGTGCTACAGGAATATTCACCCCTTCTTTTTGAATGCGATCTACAAAGTAGAAGTAGGCATCTGGATTAAAGAAGAACTGAGTCAGTGCGGCATTCGCACCAGCATTGGCTTTGTCGCAAAAGCGTTGAATGTCTTGGTCAAAGCTATCTGCTTGAGGGTGCATTTCAGGATACGCAGCAACCTCAATTTTGAAATGATCGCCCGAATGTTCACGGATAAAACGTACCAAATCCGTAGCATAAGGCAATTCGCCTAGGCCAACTTGACCTGAAGGCAAGTCACCGCGCAACGCGACAATACGGTCAATACCTTGATCTTTATAAATGTCGAGTAACTCAGCAATACGTGCTTTGTCATCACCAATACAAGACAGGTGAGGGGCAACAGGTGTGCCTTTACCATTAAATTCAGCAATGGCTGCTAAGGTACGTTCACGAGTTGAACCGCCTGCACCATAAGTAATTGAGAAAAACTCTGGATTTAAGAGTTGTAGTTCTTGATGTACGACTTTGAGCTTCTCTGCGCCCGCATCCGTTTTGGTCGGGAAAAACTCAAAAGAAATAGGAATGTGTTTCGACATGTTCAAATCCTTTTTATAAATGCTTTTTATTTAGACCTCTTCCTAGCCCACTCTTGCGCGTAGCTTTAAAGCAGTGCTTAAAACTCGCTTTACAGGAGAAGGGGACTTTCACTATAAATTGAATTAATAATGAAAAGTCCCTTCTCTCATTGGGAGAAGGCTAGGATGAGGGGAAATATAAAACTTAGTATTTATAAGCGTCTGATTTGAATGGGCCTTCAACTTGAACACCTAAGTAATCTGCTTGTACTTGAGTCAAAGTTGTTAACACACCGCCAAAACCTGCAACCATTGCCGCAGCAACTTCTTCATCTAATTTCTTAGGAAGGAGTTCTACACGGATTGCTGCTTGTTTTTGATCTTCTGCAAGATCCGCAAATTTTTCCGCGAATAAGTGCATTTGACCTAAGACTTGGTTGGCAAAAGAACCATCCATGACACGTGATGGGTGACCTGTTGCATTACCCAAGTTCACAAGACGACCTTCAGAAAGCAGGATTAGGTAATCACTGTCATTTTCAGAACGATATACTTGGTGTACTTGTGGCTTCACTTCAACCCATTTGTAACCACGTAAGTAGTTGGTGTCGATTTCAGTATCAAAGTGACCGATGTTACACACTACTGCGCCTGCTTTTAATGTATCTAACATTGCCGCGTCACATACGTGGTAGTTACCTGTTGTCGTTACGATCAAGTCAGTGTTTTGAAGAAGGTCAAGATTGATGTCTTCTTTTTTACCAGTTTGAACGCCGTTTTTGTACGGAGCAACAACCTCAAAGCCATCCATGCATGCTTGCATTGCACAGATTGGGTCAACTTCAGTTACACGTACAATCATGCCTTCTTGACGAAGAGATTGAGCAGAACCTTTACCTACGTCACCGTAACCGATGACAAGTGCACGACGGCCAGATAAAAGCATATCTGTACCACGCTTAATCGCATCGTTTAGTGAGTGGCGGCAACCGTATTTGTTGTCGTTTTTAGATTTTGTTACTGAATCGTTGACGTTGATCGCAGGAACTTTAAGAGAACCGTCTTTCCACATTTCAAGTAGACGTTGAACACCTGTGGTGGTTTCTTCAGTAATACCGTGAATTTTAGCCAATACATTTGGATATTTTTCATGAATAAGAGCAGTTAAGTCACCGCCATCATCCAAAATCATGTTGGCATCCCAAGGCGTACCATTCACATTGATTTGTTGTTCTAAACACCATACATATTCTTCTTCAGTTTCGCCTTTCCAAGCAAATACTGGAACACCAGAAGCCGCAATTGCCGCAGCAGCATGGTCTTGAGTAGAGAAGATATTACAAGATGTCCAACGAACTTCTGCACCTAATTCAACTAGAGTTTCAATAAGAACCGCAGTTTGAATGGTCATGTGGATACAACCAAGGATTTTTGCGCCAGCAAGTGGTTTTGCAGCAGCATAACGCTTACGTAGACCCATAAGTGCTGGCATTTCTGCT
>NZ_DKIK01000043.1:0-5399 GCF_002454215.1 Acinetobacter sp. UBA6720 | reverse complement strand
CTAAAAAGTGTATTGGTCCAACGGTGTACGGATAAAACCTTTTCTAGGCTAAATTTTTCAATTGACATGATTTCAGCGTGGCATCAAAGACGTTGCTCATGTTAGCATGACCACATAATTTGTTAATATTTTTTAAATGTTAAGGCTATATTCATGCGCATGACTTTACGCCAGTTGGCGGTTTTTGTAGCAGTTGCTCAAGAAGGCACAGTAACCAAAGCCAGTGATGCGGTTCGACTTACCCAGAGTGCTGCGAGTATGGCTTTAGCAGATCTAGAAGACGGTTTGGGGGCTCCTTTATTTGACCGTCTAGGTAAGCGTCTTCAACTCAATGATTTGGGTCGTTTCCTGCTGCCACAAGCTTTAGAAATTTTGGGTCGCTGTGATGCTTTCGAGCAGGCCGCTAAAGGTGAGTTACAAAGCATTGATTTACGTTTAGGTGCAACCCTGACCATCAGTGACTACCTCATGCCTGACCTGATGGCTGACTTCTTACAAATTCAACCTCAAGCCCATTTACAGCTACAAGTTGGTAATACCCGTCAAATGATTGAGGCAGTGAATCAGTTCCAACTGGATTTGGCCTTGATTGAAGGCTCTTGTCACTTACCACAACTGCAATGCATTCACTGGCGTGACGATGAATTAGCCGTCTGCTGTGCACCCAACCACCCTCTTGCACAACTAGACCGTACTTTGACCGCAGATGACTTTAAATCGGTCGAGTGGATCTTGCGTGAAGAAGGTTCAGGTACGCGTGAAGTATTTGATAACGCTATTTTGAAAGACTTGCCTGATGCCAATATCCGTCTGACCTTGGGTCATAATGAAGCGATTTTAAAAATCGTGGCGGGTGGTTTAGGGATGTCCTGTATTTCAAAACTGGCCACTGAACCTTTGCGTGAAAAAGGCCAGTTGGTGGTGCTTGATACACCGTTTTGGTCTCTCACCCGTCCACTGTTCATGTTGGTGCATCGTCAGAAGTACCAAGGCCCAGGACTCAAAGCTTTCATGAAGTTTTGCGAAAAATAACTAAGCAAAAAGCACCCGAAGGTGCTTTTTTTATTTCCCAAATTGGCGCTCACAAGGCTCACCATCATTGTTCCCATCCATTTGGGTATTTGGACAGTTTCTTAAGAAATAAACCGCTTCTTCATAAGAACGCATTTGGGAGCAATGGGTTCGTCCATCGCATTTGAACTGCCCTGTGCTGACAGGTAAACGACCATTTTGTTTATCAATGCTCTGCGTCACACGTTCTGAGCGAGGTTGATTGGTTTGATGTAGCTCAGCATCTAAGTTTTGTTTACCTTGCTCTGTAAGCACCTGATCAGGTAACTCACCTAAAGCCTTACGTTGTCCTTCTACAATCTGCTGTTGCTCAAGCATCAATTGCTCAGCTTTATGTTGTTTTTCGATACTATAGCTTTGATATTTGCCATAAATCAGAAATCCCAACACTGCAATCACAATCACACCGATCACGGTAATGATCGTACTTTTATGTCCTGCCTCGTTATAGCGAACAGATGAGTTACTCGGTCTTACTTTTTTCTTTAACTCACCTAATTTTTGAGTTTCTGTTGGATGATTCAGCCGCTGGATATTTCCAGCCTTAAACTTGCCTTGATCTTCCACAATCATAAACTGCAACGCTTCACCAATCTTGGGTTCAATGTTGTTCTGTGGCAAATCTTTGATATGAAAAAACACATCATCAACATCCCCGTCTACTTCAATAAAACCAAAACCACGTGAGGGGCTAAAGCTTTTGATTTTCCCGTTCAAAAACATAATATGCGCTAATCAACTGTATTTTAGAGTATTGTAATCAATAAAAAAGAGGCTAAAAAGCCTCTTTCAATCAAAATAAGCAGATTAATTTTGCAGCATGTGCATACTCAATTTACCCATTTTAACGTCTGAAATTGGACAATAAATCTGTGGTAATCGACTTATTGTGGCTTGAGACTTTCGATTTCTTAGCTTTGGCAGAGTTGTCTTCAACCCGCTCAATTTTAATCGCTTTATAGCGATCGCCATTTTCAACCACATTAAACTTTACACGTTCATTGCGTTTCGGCTCACCTGAGTCTGCTGGGAAATCCGAGATATGAAAAAATACGTCGCCTTCAGGTGAGGAAATAAAACCAAAACCTTTATCCGCATTATATTGCTTCACTTTTCCTTGATATTGTTCAGACTTCATTACCCGATCCTCATCTGTACATGGCTAGATAGCCAGTATATAAAAAAGAGGCTGTGAAAGCCTCCTTTATGCATTCATTTTAATCATTAATCTTTTTGAACTGAACCAAAGATTTTATCGCCCGCATCGCCTAGACCCGGCACGATATAACCATTAGCATTTAAACCTTGGTCAATTGAAGCCGTGAAAATAGTGACATCTGGGTGCGCATCATTTACACGTTTAATTCCTTCAGGCGCAGCAACCAATACCATTACACGAATATCTTTACAACCACTTGCCTTTAAAACATCAATCGCCGCAACCAACGAAGACCCTGTTGCAAGCATTGGGTCAATAATCATGGCTAAACGGTTTTGTACATCTGGCACCAATTTTTTGTAATAAGTACGCGCTTCAAGCGTTTCTTCATCACGCTCTAAACCCAAGACAGATACTTTTGCACTTGGAATCAGGTTTAAGAATCCATCTAACATGCCGATACCCGCACGTAAAATAGGCACAACCGTAATTTTTTTACCCACAATACGGTCTACGATGACTTTACCATTCCAACCATCAATTTCATAATCACACACAGGTAAATCTTTAGTTGCTTCATAGGTCAACAGCATAGTCACTTCTTGAGCCAGCTCGCGGAAGTTTTTCGTGCTGATATCTGCACGACGAAGAAGACCAAGCTTATGACGAATCAACGGATGACGAATTTCATGGATAGCCACGGGAGAGCACCTAAAAGGTAAAATAAAATTCCTGACATTATAAAGCTTTTTATCGTGCGATAAAAACAAAAAGCCCCCAATTGATGGAGGCTTTTTTATTAAAACAAAACGTTTTGAATGATTAGTGCTGTTGAGAAAGCATAAAGTGGATTGGAGATAAAATCTCAGACTGAAGCGCAAGCTTAATAATTGGATCTGGATAGATACCAATCACCAGTACTGCCGCCGCAGCTAAAAGCACCATAATCCCCCCCACTTTTTGGCCCCAATGATCCACAGCGTCGACACGCGGTGCGTCTGGTGGTGTCATATACATCACAACCATCACACGGAGATAGTAGTACAGACCAATACCAGAACCAACAATGATCATCGCAGCAAGGAACCAATGTTGAGTCGTTACCGCAGCCATCACCACCAGGAACTTACCAATGAAGCCCGCTGTCAATGGAATACCTGCAAGCGATAACATCATCACGGTTAACACTGCGGTCAACACTGGACGACGCCAGAATAGACCACGGTAGTCTGCTAGGCTTTCTGCTTCATCCACGTTGTTATATGGACTAGACATCAATGCAACTGCACCGAACGCACCAATTGTAGTTAATACATAAGTGATTACATAAACAGATACATTACCAAGGCTTGCATAGGTCATGCTGATTAAACCAATCAACAAGTAACCAAAGTGTGCAATTGAAGAGTATGCCAAGATACGTTTCAAGTTCACTTGTTTCACTGCAAGGAAGTTACCCACCAAGATTGATAACACTGCAATCACAGTTAAGATCGTGATGATAGAGTCAACTAGGATCGCACCTGAAGTTAAGATGTAACGTACAAACAAGCCAATTGTTGCGACTTTTGCGGCCGTTGCAAGGAAAGTTGCAATCGGTGTTGGTGCACCTGCATAAACGTCTGGTGTCCATTTGTGGAATGGCGCTAAAGACAGTTTAAATGCCACAGCAAATACGATGAAACCTAAACCTAAAAGCACCATCGGTTGCTGGATGTTTTGCATTAACGCTTGAACATTGTCATAGAACGACATTGAACCTGTGTACGCGTAAATGTAAGCCATACCCATCAACAACATTGCCGAAGCGGTTGCTGAAAGCACCAAGTACTTCACACCCGCTTCTAAAGATTTAGAGCGTTGGTGTGTATACGCCAATAAGCCATATACAGGAATCGACATCAACTCAAGGCTAATGAAGAACGATGCATAGTGAGAGCTTGCGACCATTAACATTGCACCAGTCACTGATGACAACATTAAGATATACAGTTCTTCACGGTTATCTTTATAGGTCTCGATATAGGCATGAGACAAAGTACAGCATGCCAGTGCCGCAATCAAAATGATCACTTGGTATAACAAGGTGAACGCATCCACCATGAACATACCCATCACGTTTGCTGGTTTAAAAGCCCCACCAAACATTGTGAAAAGCACATAAGCTGCTGCAAGGTTTAAGCCCACAACTGATGCTGTTGCAATTAAGTTATGGTTACGCTTANNAATTGCAGTAAGAATCATCACGACGATCGTTGTTAAAGCAACGATCATCACAGGAGCTAAAGGCATAAGCTCAGAAAATGACATTGTGAAGTTCATGACTTATTGCATCTCCACATTTTCGAGTTGAACAGTTGCTTGACTTGCAACGTCAACGACTTCTTGTACAGGAATGTAGCTGTTTGCTAACCACGCCATGCTTGAATTTGAAATATCAAGGAAGCTTTGTGGATATAGCCCCAGCCATAACAGACCGAAAGCACAGATTAACAAGATCACTACTTCACGCGCATTTAAGTCTTTCAATGGGTTGTTGTAGTGCTGTTGTTGTTCTTCGTTCGGTGTACCAAACAATGCTTTGTGGATCAGAATCAAGCCATAAAGACCTGCAAATACTAAGCTTACAGCTGCAAGAATAGTAAACACTGGGAATTTTGCATAAGAACCCATCAGGATCAGGAACTCACCAATGAAGTTACCTAGACCCGGAATACCCACAAGCGCCGCCACGAAGAACATGAGGAAGAATGCAAGATATGGGAACTGACCACGCATACCGCCCATCAAACGCATATCACGTGTATGAACACGCTCGTATACTTGACCACACATAATGAACAATGCAGCAGATGACAAGCCATGTGCCAACATCATGATCATCAAACCTTGGAAGGTTAAGATGTTACCTGCGTAAATCGCAAGTAAAACAAAGCCCATGTGTGAAATTGACGTGTACGCAAGTAAACGTTTCATATCGGTTTGCTGGAAAGCACACCAAGCACCGTAGAAGATACCGATCAAACCGAAAATGATCGCGATATCTGCAAACTGTGCAGAAGCCGCTGGGAAGAATGGAATCACAAAACGAAGTAGACCGTATGCAGCCGTCTTAATCAAGATACCTGCAAGGTCAACCGAACCCGCTGTAGGTGCTTGTGCATGCGCA
>NZ_DKIK01000134.1:0-4483 GCF_002454215.1 Acinetobacter sp. UBA6720 | reverse complement strand
ACAAAAAGGCGCAGAACCTTATGCTTATACAGCAAACTTAGGTCAGCCTGATGAAGACGACTACGATGCGATTCCAAAAAAAGCGGAAGCGTATGGCGCAGTAAAAGCTCGCTTAGTTGATTGCCGTTTACAGCTTGCGCTTGAAGGTATTGCTGCGATTCAATGTGGTGCATTCCACATCAGCACTGGCGGTGTTCCCTACTTCAATACCACGCCTTTAGGTCGTGCAGTTACAGGTACTATGCTTGTTACCGCAATGAAAGAAGATGACGTCAACATTTGGGGTGACGGTTCAACGTATAAAGGCAACGATATTGAACGTTTCTACCGTTATGGTCTCTTAACCAACCCAGCACTTAAAATCTATAAACCTTGGTTAGACCAAACGTTTATTGATGAGTTAGGTGGTCGTGCTGAAATGTCGCAATTTTTGATCGACAACGGCTTTGACTACAAAATGTCGAAAGAAAAAGCATACTCAACAGACTCAAACATGCTGGGTGCAACACACGAAGCAAAAGATCTTGAATACCTCAATGCAGGGATCAAAATTGTTGACCCAATCATGGGCGTTGCTTTCTGGAAAGACGATGTAGAAGTTAAAGCTGAGGAAGTATCTATTACTTTTGAAGAAGGCTTCCCTGTTGCAATCAACGGCCAACGTATCGAAGATCCTGTTGAGTTCATTCTTGAAGCCAACCGTATTGGTGGTCGTCATGGTCTAGGTATGTCTGACCAAATTGAAAACCGTATTATTGAAGCGAAATCTCGCGGTATTTATGAAGCACCTGGTATGGCCCTTCTACATATTGCTTATGAGCGTTTGGTTACGGGTATTCATAACGAAGATACGATCGAACAATATCGTATTAACGGTTTACGCTTAGGTCGTTTGCTTTACCAAGGTCGTTGGTTCGACTCTCAAGCATTAATGCTTCGTGAAACTGCACAGCGTTGGGTTGCGAAAGCGATCACAGGTACTGTGACTTTAGAACTTCGTCGTGGTAATGACTACACGATTATGAACACTGAATCTGAAAACCTCACTTATGAAGCTGAACGTTTGACGATGGAGAAAGGTGATTCAATGTTTACGCCAATGGACCGTATTGGGCAGTTAACGATGCGTAACTTAGACATTACCGATACTCGTGCGAAACTTGGTATTTATACCAATACTGGTTTGCTAGCTGTAGGTACGGGTTCTGCTGTTCCACAGTTGAAAGACAAGAACAAATAAGTTGATTCCATGTCAAAAAAACCGCTCATAAGAGCGGTTTTTTATGCTTTATTCAGTACAACTCGATGTGGTTAAAGGCTGATAATAAATCTGATTCCGCCCTAATTGCTTGGCACGGTATAAGGCTTGGTCAGCAATCCTGAGTAACTCTACTTTGCTCAAATCCATTTCACCTTTAAAGACCGTAATTCCTAAGCTAATGGTCACAAATGCAGATACTTCAGACATTTCATGCGGGATTTCCAAACGCTCAATCGCTCGGTAAATATTCGAAGCCACCGCATAAGCGCCATGTGCATCGGTTTCTGGTAATAACACGACAAACTCTTCGCCACCATAACGCGCAACAAAATCCATATGCCGAATTGCATTTTTAATAGATTTAGCAATGGATGAAATGACATCATCACCTTTTTGATGCCCATAGAAATCATTATATTTTTTGAAAAAATCAACATCAATAAACAAAATAGATAAAGGTGTTTCATCTTGACGGGATTGTTCATAATAAGTATCCATCATTTCATCAAAATTTCGACGATTTGAAATTTTCGTCAACTCATCATTTTGACTCAAATGTAGAAGCTCAGAAGTATGAATCCGATGGATTTTTTCACTAATTTTCGCACGCCGAATATTTAGAAAAATGATACGTTCGCGAGCATAAATCATGCGCCCGATGGCAAAGCCTAGTAAACAACTCCCAAACATAACGCGACTCATCACAATTGCATCAAACTTGACCAAAGTCGAAATAAGAACTAAAAAAGAAACACCAGCAGCTACGATACCTGTCATAAAAACATATAAAGGTTTTACCCCAGTCAACAAATACCCCAATACATAGATCATACAAATGATCATCATTGCTTGGTGGCGCAAAGCTTCAGTATGTACAGACATGGTGAGCCAAGTCGTCGAGACCACTGCCCAAAACACGACAAACAAAGCAGCATAAGCAAAAAAAGGCTTAAGCTTTACAAAATGTGAAAAAACATAAAGAAATAAAAGACAGGTTGCACCGTTCAGTAGCCCTAATAGGCAATGAATGAAATCTTCTTTGAAGTGTGACTGTTCAATAATCCAATAGTCACCAGGAATAATTAAGACCGCAAAAATAAAATAGACCAAAACACCTGACCAAAAAAAGTCATTAATATTGCGGCGTGCGCGTTCTAAGTTTAAACGCCAAAACTCCTGCTCTAATTTCTGCGGGAAAACCTGCCCAACACGACGATTATGCCGTGCAATCAGCCCTTCCATTTTTTCTTTATCGTACTGAAGTTTGGCGAGGTTATATTTATATTCCATACCAGACCAGATTTAATTCTTGTAGTCGATTAAAAATAACACAAATTTACAAAGATTAATCATAATAATCAGACAATATGTCTTTATTTGTCGTTACCATTTTTAACGTATATGCATTATCATCTGTTTTATTTCTCTGACAGAAATCGCCTTGAATACGATTACGATTCTCCAGCCAGATGATTGGCACGCTCACCTTCGTGATGGTCTTGCATTACAACGTACTGTTCCCGATTTAGCCAAGCAGTTTTCTCGCGCTATTTGTATGCCAAATACAGTGCCTCCTGTCAAAACTGTCGAGGAAGCGAATGCGTATCGCGAGCGCATCATGGCGCACGTACCAGAAGGTAATACTTTCGACCCACGTATGGTATTGTATTTTACTGATACAACTTCTCCTGAAGAAGTAAAGAAGATTAAAAACTCTGAGTTTGTAAATGCAATCAAACTCTACCCTGCTGGTGCTACCACCAACTCTGACAATGGCGTGAGCGATATTCGTAAAGTCTATGCCGTCATTGAGCAACTCGAAGAGCATCAAGTTCCCTTATTGTTACATGGTGAAGTTACGCATAATCATGTCGATATTTTCGACCGTGAAAAGCGCTTCTTAGATGAAGTACTCTCTCCATTACTCAAACAATTCCCAAAACTGAAATTGGTTTTAGAGCACATCACCACCAGTGAAGCAGCCAACTTTGTTTTAGAACAAGATCGTAATGTAGCAGCAACGATTACCCCACAGCATTTATTGTTTAATCGCAATGATATGTTGGTCGGTGGTGTGAAGCCGCACTTCTACTGCTTACCCATTTTAAAGCGTCAAACCCATCAACAAACATTGCTTGAAGTGGCAACCAGTGGCAACCCTAAGTTTTTCTTAGGTACAGACAGTGCGCCACACTCTAAAAATGCTAAAGAAAACGCATGTGGTTGTGCAGGCTGTTATAGTGCACCAACTGCGATTGAACTTTATGCACAAGCATTCGATCAAGTAAGCAAAATTGAACGCCTTGAAGGTTTCGCAAGCCACTTTGGTGCCGATTTCTACGGTCTACCGCGCAATACTTCAACAATTACACTAGTAAAAGAAGACCAAGTCATCCCTGAAAGTTTAGACTATTTGGATGGTGAACAGATTATTCCGCTGTATGCGGGTAAAACCATTCAATGGAGAAAAGTGTGACAAATGAAACATTGCCAATAATTGGTCAGCGTTTCCGTGGTTTTCTACCTGTTGTTGTCGATGTCGAGACAGCAGGTTTTAATGCACAGACCGATGCCTTATTGGAAATCGCTGCAATTCCGATTATTTATAATGAAGAAGGTCAATTTGTCCCAGGGCCTGCACA
This sequence comes from Acinetobacter sp. UBA6720, assembly GCF_002454215.1. Taxonomy (NCBI): domain Bacteria; kingdom Pseudomonadati; phylum Pseudomonadota; class Gammaproteobacteria; order Moraxellales; family Moraxellaceae; genus Acinetobacter; species Acinetobacter sp. UBA6720. Next base: position 580 of record NZ_DKIK01000134.1, on the reverse strand, counting down.
TCATGCGCATATCAACCCATTTGAAGGTGCAAACTTAGACCGTCGCTCATTGGACTTTATTGGAATTGATCCCTTTAACCCCATGCGTATGGCTATGGCTGAAGATGAAAAAACAGCATTAAAACGTATTTTTAAAGCCGTCAATGAAGTTCGTCGCCAACAAAACTGTACACATGCGGTCTTGGTCGGTCATAACGCCCACTTTGATTTAGGTTTTGTACAAGCTGCTATTAATCGTACAGGGACCAAAAATCAGAATCCCTTTCATAGCTTTTCGGTCTTTGATACCGTCACCTTAAGTGCTGTGATGTTTGGTCAAACGGTTCTTGCAAAATCATGTATTCAAGCAGGAATTGAGTTCGATGGTAGAGAAGCCCACTCAGCTTTATACGACACTCAAAAGACCGCTGAACTGTTCTGTTATATTTTGAACAAACTCGCACCACACCTACTTGACACTCTGGTGGCGGATCAATAAGATACCGCCATCCTCGCAACGTCCCTATCGTCTAGAGGCCTAGGACATCGCCCTTTCACGGCGGTAACCGGGGTTCGAATCCCCGTAGGGACGCCATCTTAT
>NZ_DKIK01000040.1:0-25419 GCF_002454215.1 Acinetobacter sp. UBA6720 | reverse complement strand
TTTTTAAACATGATGGATTCCTTAAGGATTGAAAATAGACTTAACAGCTGTATCAGCGCAGTAATGGTCATTTTTTGCGCCCCCTGCTCCGGCAACGCCAATGGCGCCGACCACTTGACTCTCATAACGCACAGGTACGCCGCCACCTAACAACAGTAAATTTGATAAGGTGGTTAAATTTTTTGCATCCTTATTTTCATGGGCATTTTGACTTAACAACATGGTCGCCATTTTGGTGGATAAAGCGGTATAGGCTTTCTTTTCGGCTGCGCCCAAATTATGTGGCCCGACAGTTTCATGTCTCTTTGACATCAAGGTATTCCCTCCCCGATCGACCACCACCACGGCAATATTGTGCTGTATTTTTTGACATACGGTCATAGCAGCATCAATAAGAGTTTGTGCTGTCTGAGAATCAAGTGAATAAACTTGATTCAATTGAACGGATTGTGCAAAAGTACTGCTACTCATCAGCATTACTGTTGCAATAAGCCCTTTGAGTTTGTTCATCATGATTGCCCTGAATTAAGTTTTAAAAATCTTATACAATCTGAATGATTTAGATGATGACAATCACATTACAAAGTTGTCATCTTCAAAATGAGCCTGAACAAAATGTGTATTCTAATTATCGAAGATGAAGTTAAAATCGCCTCATATCTGGTTAAAGGGTTAAATGAATCTGGCTATGAGGCGGAATGTGTCCATTCAGGGCTAGAAGGCTTGGAAAAGTTAAAAATGCATGCATATAGTCTAGTCATATTAGATGTGATGTTGCCCGATATAGATGGCTGGGCAGTCCTGAAAGTATTGCGACAATTTTCTAAGATTCCAGTAATTTTTCTTACCGCAAAAGACCAAGTGATTGATCGGGTCAAAGGTTTGGAACTAGGTGCCGATGATTATCTAGCCAAGCCTTTTTCTTATATTGAATTACTGGCCCGAATTAAAAGTCTACTTAGACGTCAGCAGTATGTAGAGGAAAATCAATTAGAAATTGCAAATTTAAAATTGGATTTAATCCATCATAAAGTCTGGCGTAACCAACAGCCTATAGAACTCAGTAAAAAAGAATTCAATCTTTTGCGCTTCTTACTTCGCCATCCGAATGAAATTATTACGCGCAGGCAAATAGCGTCTGAAGTCTGGCAGATCAATTTTGATACCGATACTAATTTTATTGATGTGGCTGTGCGGCGTTTACGCAGTAAAATTGATGAGGGACATGATATAAAGTTAATTCATACTGTTCGCGGTTTGGGCTATAAAATTTCGGTAGACAAATAATGTTTAACCCCATTCGTTCGCTAGAACTACGATTAACACTACTGGCTACCACTTGTGCTGCGATGGTTCTGTGTACTGTGGCGTTGATGACTTATTTTGGCATCAACCAGATTCTAATTGCACAGCAAGATCGGGCTTTGATTGAACGTATTGAACGTCTGGAAATTTTATTGCAGGACAGTCGCAATATTGAGCAGATTATCGCGCAGCCGAAGCTGTATCAAAATATGCTCGGCAATCAGGACAATCTATTTGTATTGCTTAAAGGGAATCAGGCTCTGATCAACATTAATCCTCTTGGCATTCCACTGCCTGAATTTATCCACCAGCCTCAGATTCAATTCCGTGATTTATCAGCTTATGCTTATCCCACCCGTATTGCATGGAAAACTATTCAAATTAATCGACAACCCTATCTATTAATTGCAGGCAAGCAGTGGTCGGAACGTTTAGCGATTATCTCGCCTTTTAAAAAACGTCTTTTTATCTATGTGTTTAGCGGCATTTTAGCCATTTTCATACTTTGCGCGATTGCCAGCCGTTTCGGATTGAACGCATTAAGAACACTACGCAAACAAACTCATGCTATTAGTATTCACAAACTTGAACAGAGACTTAATCTAAATCATCCTCCTCAAGAGATCGAACAACTAGCCTCCGATATTAACGCCATGCTTGACCGTATTGCACTAGGATATAGCCAACTGAATCGTTTTTCCGAAGACATTGCTCATGAATTCAGAACACCTTTGAATAATTTAATCGGGCAAACCGAAATTTTACTCATGAGTAAACGTAGTCCCGCACAGTATCAGGAACTCTTGATTTCCAACTTAGAGGACTATCAACGTTTAAAACGAATGATTGACAGCATGTTATTTCTAGCACGCGCAGATGCGCACAAAGTTTGCTTAAACAAACAGAAGATTCAACTTCAATCATTTATAGAAGATATATTCAGTATTTTCGAGTATCAAGCCGAAGAACAACACTGCAATTTTGTTTTAAGTCTTGAGGCGACTGAGCTATCGGCAGATCCTGAACTGTTACAACAAGTGCTGTATAATCTGATATCAAATGCGCTCGTTCACGGCGGCAATCACCGAACTATTTATGTGCTTAGCCACCGGAAGATCATTAATAATATGCAGATGATTACATTATCTGTAATCACCAGTGGTTTGGAAGTTGCCCCTGAGCATTTGCCTCATCTCTTTGAGCGTTTTTATCAGTGCAGTTCCAGCAGACAAAGCCCTCATCAAACGGGTGGTTTAGGCCTATCAATTGTGGCATCCATTTTAACGCTTCATCAGGGAATGTATCAAGCAGTCAATAGCGCAGAAGGTATATGCTTTGAATTGTGTTTCCCAAAATAGTCTAAAATTTAAATGTATGTATTACGACATCAGTAAAGTAAATATTTACGTTATATTAAAAAATTAATTTAGACTTTAATTTTTTCTTATGCATATACATTTTTTTATCAGCTTGTTCTGCTGCAAATAATAAACCTTTATTTGGGACTCTCATTGAAAAACCAATAGCTATACTAATATCAACCTCACAAAAAGCATCTAGAATTCTTTTTAAAAGTATTTCAGCCCCTACTGAGTTGTTTTCCATACTTAATATTACAAATTCATCTCCACCTAATCTAGCAATAATATCATTACTGCGCACTGTATTCACAAGCACATTTGCAGCGCACTGTATTAAATGATCGCCAGCCGAATGCCCCAAACTATCATTAACTTGTTTCAAATCGTTTATATCAATAAAAAAAATTGCTGCTGGATGGCCATACCGTTTACATCGCTCTTCTTCCTTTTCTAAGAATTCTTCCCAAGCTCTTCTATTGTACAGACCAGTCAAATCATCTTTAAATACTTTTTTTCTTAAACTTTTAAACTCATTAATATGCTTAAATTGACGTAATTCAGCTTGAAGTATTCTACTAAGTAAATCTCCTAATAATTCTATTATAGCTATATCTTGACTTATATTTTCAGATTTTGTTTGAGGGTGAATAGCACATAATGTTCCAAATAAGCTACCATCCTCATTAGTTATAGGTTGGCCAATATATGATTTAATACTTACCTGATTATTAATTGGTGCACTTGCATATAGTTCAATTTTTTCTGAGGCAGGAGCAATTTTTGGACCATTTCCTTTAACCATATGGCAACAAAATGAATCAGCCCATTTGAAAACTTGACCTGGTTTAATATGGTATCCATGGTCTTCTGTTTGTAATACTATCCAATCATCACCTTCTACCCGAGTAATCATACATAAGTCAAATCCAAACCTCTGATGTAAAAAATTTAAAATTTCTCTTCCTGCATCTTCAAAATTTTTAAACTTTTGTTTATTCATTAAAGTAGTCCTTGGTTGTATACTAGCCATCTTTCGGTGAAACTTTTGATCCTAAACATACATTCTTATATCAAAATTAAAAAACATATAAAAGCAGCTAAATTAATATACACAAAAAAAACATATTTTTCATAAAGTTGTTTTTACTTTACAATGTTTTTCAATATAGACTATTGATACTTAAATTAAATAAAAAATTACTTTTATTTCGCATAAAATGTATTGGAGCCAAGGAGGGTCTGAAAAGTGAAGAGTGATCTTAGAAAGCTAAATATTGAGTATGTTTTAAATTCTATTGATAAAAGTACAGATCTTCAACTTATACTTAACTCGATATGTTCTTGGCTTGAATCAAATATTACAGATGCTTTAGTCACAATTATGCTTTATTCAGAAGTGGAGCAAACATTAACACTTGTAAATGGGGAACATCACTTTTCTTCTAAATATTGTCGTTCAATCAGTCCTTTAAAAGTTAAGGATAAGAATGGATCTTGTGGTACAGCTGCTTTTTCTAGAAAAACTATTATTAGTCGTAATTTGATACTTGATCCTAATTGGAAAAATTATTTAGAGTTTGTTAGAGAAGAAAATATTATTAGTTGTTGGTCTGTACCTATTATAAGTGCTAAAGGTATCTTATATGGAACTTTTGGCACCTACTATCGTGAAGAGATGACGCCCAGATCAGAGCACTTTGAATTTATAAATCAAGCGGTATCATTAATTGCGTTAGCAATTGAAAGAGAAAATGAATACAAACAGAGACTAGCTATTAATGAAAAATATAGCTCTTTTTATACACATCATCCTGATTTAATTATTGAAATTGACCTTAATGGTTATATTTTAAATTCAAATATTACTTGTAATAAAATTCTTGGATTCTCAGAAAAACAGATATTAGGAAAACATTTTTGGACTTTTATACCAACTAAATATCATAAACTTATTAACTTAGCATTTAAAGATGCATTAAAAGGTATTGCTAAACATTATAAAATTCCTGCATATCATGCTTCTGGAAAACTCATTTGGCTTGATCTTACAAATTTACCCATTATTCAAAATCAAAAAGTCACTGGTGTATTTGCCATCGCACGTGATATTTCTACACGATTAAAAAATGAAGAAAGCCTGCGCTTATTAAAGCGCGGGGTAGATGCGAGTCCAAATGGGATCTTCATAACTGACATCTCTGATAAATTAGAAATAGTTTTTGTTAACCCCTCATTTACATCTATAACTGGATATAGCCCAGAAGAAATTTTAGGCAAAAGTTATAACTTCTTGTCAGGACCTGAAACTGATTTAATTCAGGTAGAAAAGATCAAAACAGGAATAAAGGAACTAAAAGAAGCAACAGTGAAATTAAAAAAGTACCGTAGAAATGGAACTTGGTTTTGGTGTCGTTTAACGTTTGGGCCTGTATTCGATCAAAATAATATTTGTACTCACTTCTTAGGTAATATTGAAGATATAACTGAGGATGAAAAGAACAGAAGTTATATTAAGTATCAACATACCCGTGACTCAATCACTGGTTTGCCAAATCAGAGAACATTTAATAAATTTTTAGAAAAAGAATTTGAACAAAAAAATCAATCCCCAGCTAGTCTGGCATTATTTTACATTGATCTTGATGATTTTAGATCTATGAATGAAAGTCTAGGCTATTTGATCGGTGATAAAATAATTAGAGATATCGGCTCACGTTTACAGGACTTATTAAAAAAAGATGGTTTACTGAGTCGATATATTGAAGATAAGTTTATTTTATTAGTAAAAAATTCTAAAAATCATAACCAGTTATTTACTTTGGCAGAAAGTATACTTGACCTTATTTCTCAAAACTTTCAGATTGAAAATAAAACTCTACATTTAACAGCTAGTATTGGAATTGCCGTAAGAAACTCTAATACTCGATATGCTTCAGAGCTGTTATATGAATCCATGAATGCCCTGAAAGAAGCAAAAAAACAAGGAAGAAACACGTGGTATTTATATAAAAGAGATCCAAACAAATTTTTCCCAGAGAAAGATTATGCTCTTTTGCGATTAGAACTTATGACTGCACTAAAGGAAAAACAATTTAGATTATTTTATCAACCTTTGGTGGATCCACGAACAGGAAAAGTTCACAGTGTAGAAGCACTGATTCGCTGGCATCATCCTCAAAAAGGCTTTATTTTTCCTGATACTTTCATTCCATTAGCCGAAAGAACTGGTCAAATTGTCGCAATTGGTCAGTGGGTTCTTGAACAAGCGTGTTTTGATATTGCCCATATAAATGGAAAAAATAACGCTACAATTTCGGTCTCTGTCAATATTTCTCCTCTTCAATTCGGTCGCAGTAATTTCCTTAGTTGCTTGGAAAGTGTACTGATTAAAAGTAAACTACCAGCTAATCTTCTTAAAATCGAAATTACAGAAGGCGTGATTATTAATGGTGCAGATAGAGCAATTGAGATATTAAAGTCAGTTCGTGAGCTAGGAGTAAAAGTTTCAATTGATGATTTTGGAACAGGTTATTCAAGTCTTAGCTATTTACGTCGATTACCAATTAATCAAATTAAATTAGATCGTGAGTTTATAGATAATTTGACAAATAATTCTCAAGATGCATCTATAGTTCAATCTATAATTCATTTAGCTCATCAGCTTAATCTTGAGGTTGTTGCAGAAGGAGTAGAAACACTAGAACAAGCAAAAATACTTCATTATCAAAATTGTGATCTCTTGCAAGGATATTTTTACACGAAGCCAGTTGAACTGAATAACCTAATTTTTAAATACTACTCACTAGAAGAATGTTAAATTGTAGATTTTAGCTAAAAGTTAAAATCTACAAATAATGTTACTTCAAAACTAAAACTTATTAAGTAATAAAGCAATATCTATAAGCGGTTCAGTTCCTATAGTAGATGGGCTTTGTTGCACAAACCTAGCCTAGAAGGTTTATTCAGTCCTATAATTTCAATATGAATAAGCCTACTCCTAAAATCTATCGTACAACTAACTGGTCTTCCTACAATCGTGCCCTCATTAACCGGGGTAATATTTCCATTTGGTTTGATCCAAACACTCAATGGTATGCACAATCACACGGCAAACAAGTTAGAAATCAAACTTACTCTGATACCGCTATTCAATGCTGTTTAATGATCAAATCCTTATTCAGACTCTCCTTACGAATGGTCACGGGTTTTGTTTAAAGTCTGATTAAACTGTGTGGATTAAATTGGACTGCGCCAGATTACAGCACGCTTTGTCGAAGACAAAAACATATTGATATTGCGATTAGCTATCAAAAAAGTAGCGATGGGTTACATCTACTTGTGGACTCAACTGGCTTGAAGTTTCTAGGTGAAGGTGAATGGAAATGTAAAAAACATGGACCTGAATATCGTCGCCAATAGCGTAAGCTGCATATTGGTATTGATGCTGAAACGCTGCAAATACGTGCAGTACAACTTACTACAAATAATGTAAGTGATTCGCAAGTACTCGGTGATTTACTTGCTCAAATTCCTTTAGATGAACGAATTGACTCAGTCTATACCGATGGTGCTTATGACACGAAGCACTGCAGACAAGTCATTTTAGATCGAGATGCATATGCGGTCATTCCGCCAAGAAAAAATGCAAAACCATGGAAAAATCAGAAATTGAGATCTTTAGAGCGGAATGAATTACTAAAAACAGTGAAACGTTTAGGAAGAACGCTTTGGAAAAAATGGTCAGGTTATCATCGTCGAAGTTTGGTCGAAACCAAGATGCATTCCATCAAATTATTGGGCGATAAATTAACAGCAAGGAGTTTTCTTAGTCAGGTAAGTGAGATTCATGCACGCATAGCTGTATTGAATAAATTTACAGAATTAGGTCGTCCTCATAACCAAATTCTCACTTGAGTTCTGCTCAAGTGAGCAGAGTTCTGTCTTTTAAATCTTTGTGCAACAAAGCCTTGTTATAATCAAAATAACGCCCAGTCTGCTCAACAGACTGGGCGTATTTCATACAATTTTCAAGCATTTAAATGAGCCTTTCAATTGCTCAATTGATCAAGATACTTTTCGGCATCCAAAGCTGCCATACAGCCTGAGCCTGCCGAAGTAATTGCTTGGCGATAAATGCTGTCAGCAACGTCACCCGCAGCAAATACCCCTGCCACAGAAGTTGCTGTTGCATTGCCTGAAGTACCACTTTGTACTTGAATGTAGCCATCTCGTAGGTTGAGTTGGCCGTCAAACATACCAGTATTCGGTTTGTGACCAATAGCAACAAATAAGCCCTGAACTTCAACGTCTTGTATGCTTTCGTCCAAAGTTGACTTCAAGCGGACTGAAGTAACACCAGTATTATCACCTAAGACTTCATCAACTTGATTGTTCCAAAGAATACTAATTTTGCCTTCTTTTTCTTTGGCAAAAAGATGATCTTGTAGAATTTTCTCTGAACGTAAACTGTCTCTACGGTGAACTAAGGTGACATGCTCAGCGATATTTGCAAGATAAAGGGCTTCTTCAACTGCTGTGTTACCACCACCCACGACCATGACTTTTTGGTGCTTATAGAAGAAACCATCACAAGTTGCACATGCACTGACACCTTGACCCATGAATTTAGCTTCAGATTCAAGACCCAAGTATTGTGCTGTCGCACCTGTAGCAATAATCAGTGCATCACAAGTGAATTCTTCCATGTCGCCTTTAAGCACAAATGGACGGACACTTAAATCGACTTCATTGATGTGGTCATACACAATCTCTGTACCAAAGCGTTCAGCATGGGCTTGCATTCTTTCCATAAGTGCAGGACCAGTTAAACCTTCTGGGTCGCCCGGCCAGTTATCTACCTCAGTGGTCGTTGTTAATTGACCACCAAGTTGTATACCCGCTATCAATGTAGGTTTTAAGTTTGCACGTGCTGCATACACAGCAGCACTATAACCCGCAGGCCCTGAACCTAAAATCAATAATTTAGAATGCCTCTTTTGCATTTCTGATCACCTAGAGTTTATAAACTACGTTGATTGACACGCTTGGATAATTCTTCAGCAGACTCTTTGCGCTCTGAATAACGATTTGTGAGGTACTGACTTTGCCCGCGGGTGAGTAGGGTGAATTTATACAGCTCCTCCATAACATCCACAATCCGATCATAGAAGGCTGAAGGTTTCATCCGTCCATCCTCTTCAAACTCTAAAAAAGCTTTGGGAATAGACGATTGGTTTGGAATCGTGATCATACGCATCCAACGACCTAAAATACGCATCTGGTTTAAGCTGTTAAAAGACTGCGAACCACCACTGACCTGCATCAAGGCTAAAGTCTTGCCTTGCGTTGCACGAATCGCACCACCCGCTAGAGGTATCCAGTCAATTTGTGACTTAAAGATTGAACTCATTGAGCCATGACGTTCAGGTGAACACCACACCATACCTTCTGCCCAAGCGAGTAAATCATGCAATTCTTTAACCTTTAGATGCTCAGTATCCGCATCTTCAGGCAAGGGTAAACCTTTAGGATGGAAGATTTTTACTTCAGCACCAAACTGCTCCAAAATACGTCCTGCTTCCATCACCGCCAATCGGCTATATGAACGCTCACGGTTTGAGCCATACAGCAGCAAAATACGCGGTGGATGATTCACCTCTTTAGCCTGTACTTTTTCTAAAGTAGGTTGATCGAGAAGATTCATATCTACATTTGGGAGATTCATAGCGTTAGGCCTCTTTAAAGTATTTCTTTCTTAACCACAATGACACGCTCACCAAAGCAATCAGCACAGGCACTTCAACCAATGGTCCGATCACCGTTGTAAAAGCGACTGGCGAAGCTAAACCGAATGTGGCGATTGCAACGGCAAGTGCTAATTCAAAGTTGTTTCCAGCCGCAGTAAAAGAGATTGCTGCTGTCTTCGGATAATCATTGCCCATCCATTTGCTCATAAAGAAGCTAATAAAGAACATCAATACAAAGTAAATTGTTAAAGGAATCGCAATTCGTAAAACATCCATTGGCAGGCTTACAACATCACCACCTTTTAGGCTAAACATAGCCAAAATCGTGAACAGCAAAGCAATCAAACTTAGAGGACTGATTTTCGGAATAAACTTGGTTTGATACCACTCCACGCCTTTTTGTTTCACCAAAATTAAGCGCGTTAAGAAACCTAATAAAAACGGAATACCGAGATAAACCAAAACAGCATGGGTAATGGTCCAAAAATCAACATTGATCACTTGCCCTGCAACGCCAAAATAAGGCGGTAAGAAGGTCAAGAATAACCAAGCATAAGTACTAAAAAACAAAATCTGAAAGATACTGTTAAAAGCGACCAATGCTGCGACATATTGATTATCACCACAGGCCAAACCATTCCAGACTAAAACCATCGCAATACATCGTGCTAAACCAATCAGGATTACGCCTGTCATGTATTCGGGATAACTCTGCAAAAATATGATTGCCAATGCAAACATGAGCACGGGAGCGATCAGCCAGTTTTGTACTAAGGATAAAGTTAGTGTTTTCTTATCCTTAAATACTTGCGGCAACGTCGCATAGTCCACTTTTGCCAGTGGCGGATACATCATCAAAATCAAACCTATCGCAATCGGGATATTGACTGAATCCACACTCATTTTGTCCAAAGCGACAGAAGCTTGCGGAAAGAACACGCCTATCGCAATTCCCAACGCCATAGCAATAAAAATCCATAGCGTCAGGTTACGATCTAAAAAGGATAATCTTTGTTGAGCCATGATGTTCTCATTCAATATGCGAAATTTGATTGATTGCGGCAATCAAATCTGGGCGAGACATATGCGCTGTATCGAGTGCCAATAAAGCGTCTAAGCGACGGTTGATATGATCAACAGTGACTTGGAATGCTTTGAGCTTTTCTTCTTTCGGTAAATCCAAATGTGAAGGATCGACCAAACCCCAATGTGCTTTAATTGCACCACCTAAATAGAGCGGGCATGCTTCTTGAGCTGCCGAATCACAGACGGTAATCACCACATCAGGTTGGAATTGTTCGCAGTCATCAATCGTTTTACTCCACAAACCTTCAGTTGAAAGACCTAAGTTTTCCAGAGTTTCAATGGTCAATGGATGCACCTGTCCAGATGGTTTGCTACCCGCGCTATAGGCTTTCCAACCTTCAGGCGCACGACTATTAAACAGCACTTCTGACAGGATGCTACGGCAACTATTTCCAGTACACAAAAAAAGGAATTTCATCTTGTTCTACTCGCAATAACTATTGATTTGCTGAAAGGATAGTGCAACTTTTGGCTGTAAATCGGCATTTTTAAGGGTGTTAAGTACCTCTAAGCACCAAGCGGGTAAATTGAGATTGAGACTGTAATACACCCATTGCCCTTGACGTCGATCTTGTAAAAGCCCCGAAGAACGCAGTAAGGCTAAGTGCCGCGAAATCTTGGGTTGGCTGAGTTGTAGTTTTTCAGTCAAATCACAAACACACTGTTCATTATTTCCAAGAACCAACATGACAATGTTGAATCGCGTTTCATCAGCCAAACATTTAAAGAAATTGATTTGATCCATACTTTCACTCACTCTGACATATGGATATATCAATATTCACATATATCCATGAAATTTTTATTTCAATCGCTGCCCATTTGCATCAAGCACTTGTTCACCGTCTTCTTTAGTGAAAGCACCCTTTTGTGTGAGGGGCAGAATTTCTAAAACCAGTTCTGACGGACGACTTAAACGAGTGCCTAATTCAGTCACCACGAATGGGCGGTTAATCAAGATCGGATGCTGAAGCATAAAGTTAAGCAGTTGCTCATCGCTCCAACCCTCACGGTCCAACTCTAGATCAGAATAAGGGGCAACATTCTTACGCATTGCCTCTCGCACGGTTAAATCCGCATCCGCAATCATTTGAATCAGTTCATTTTTAGATGGAGGTGTTACAAGGTACTCAATCACTTCAGGTTCAATATTAGCATTACGGATTAACGCCAATGTATTACGTGATGTACCACATTCAGGATTGTGATAAATCTTAACTTTTGGAATAGCAGTCATTTGCTCAAACTCAATCGAATCTTTGAATATACTTATATACGAATAAACATATATATGCAATTCCATATTTTATTTTTAAAGTATTACCATTTTGTCCAGTACAATGAGCAAACAATAAAAAGCCTGATAAATAATCAGGCTTTTTATTTTCTAATTTTAGATTTAGCATAAAGTTAATTTTAGAAAATCTTAATCTTTAGCTAACATAATCTTCAGTTGATATCACTTGAGCATATGCAAATTCAAAAGCGGCCATTAATGTTGCATGAACATGACCAGCAGGTACTTTAACGCCATTAAATTCTAGGTCTAGCGTTGCACAAGCATCATGAATAACCCTTACCTTATAACCAAAGTCAGAAGCAGCACGTACAGCAGCATCAACACACATATGGCTCATAGCACCAATCACGACTAGCTCAGTCACGTGATTGCTATCTAAAATTTCTTTGAGATTCGTATTTAAGAACGCGTTGATGTGATTTTTAATGACTACAGTTTCATCTGCTTGTGGCTTAACTGTGTCCTGAAATTCAATACCATTTGAGTCAGGTTGAAATATAGGCGATTCAGCATTCGCAATATGCTGGACATGAATCACTTGAGTACCGTCTTGACGGGCTTTCGTAATTACTTTCACTGCATTAGCAGCAGCTTGTTCAATATTTACCAATGGTAATTTACCTGTAGGTAGATATTCATTTTGTAAGTCGATCACTAATAAAGCTGATTTTGACATATCTTTTCCTTTATTTAACTAACATTTATTTTGCTCTACTTAGGATTTTAAAGAAGTGGGAGCATTCCACTTCTTTAAGTTACTTTAGAAAGAAAGCGTTTCACCATCGATAGGAATTAAAACCTTATCTTGGATTCCTTTGTCTTTTACATATTCTGCAAGCTGAGCACGTGTTACCGACATGTGGTTAATGGCATCCATGTGAACAGCAATAACTTTGGCATTTGGCGCTTTCTGAGTTGCTCGGTAAGTATCTTCTTTGCCCATAATAATGGATTCTTTAAAGCCATTAACTAAAGCGTTACCTGTATTTAATACAATCACATCCGGTTTAAAAGATTGAATTGCTTGATCAACTTCAGGACGCCAAATGGTATCACCAGCCACATAAACCGTTTCATGGCCATTAGCTTCAAATACCATACCCATTGCTTCACCTAATCCAGCTTTGAGTTTAGGAATACGGTACATAGCATCAGTACCGTGTTGACCACCAATTTTAGTGAGTTTAATGCCTTCAAACGTTGTTTGTGTTAATACACGAACATCTTTAAAACCCTGTGACTGGATGACTTTTTGGTCTTCTTTATTCTGTACAAACAATGGCATATTTTTTGGAATAGTCGCTTGTGCTGCATCATCCCAATGATCTAAATGTGTATGGGTCACGATCACCGCATCTACACCTTCTAAAATCGTTTCAGGCTTGATGGGCAAATCGACTAATGGGTTACGTAAATAGCTACGATGAGTATCAGGAAAGCCTTCATAGAAGCCTTTTTTCGCAAACATTGGGTCAATTAAAAAGGTTGTATCCGCATAGGTTACTTTAATCGTTGCATTGCGAATTTCTTGTATATGCGTCACTTTAGAGGTATCTCGCTGAACCACTTTATCATTCGCATATAAATGGACTGAAGCCATTGCCAGAGAGAGTGCAATAACAGAGCTACTTAAAATTTTATTCATGTTCTAGATCCAATCATTTAGTCATACTTGAATCATGATAGAAATCATCAAACAAAAAAATTGTCCTTAAGGACAATCATCGAAACTATTAGGACAATATGCTATATTTATTATTTTAGAGAGGTAGATCGAATGGCTATACCAGTGATTGGATTGTTCGTTTACCCCAATATAAATCCATTTCACTTCTCTATCCCCCATATCATTTTCAATATCAAGATTGAAGATAAACGCCTATTTGATCTGAAAATTTTTTCTATAGATGGCCAACCCGTAAAAACAGAACAGTCTATGATGATTATTCCTGATGGTGGGATTGAACTCATTAAAGAGTCGGATCTTATTATTATTCCTGGATGGGATGATTTTAATCATGAGCCTGAACAAGTACTTATCGATGCCCTAAATTGTGCATATCAGACTGGAATTAGAATTGTAGGGTTATGCTATGGAACTTATGCATTAGCATATGCTGGTTTACTTGACCATAAAAAAGCAGCTACGCACTGGATGGCTGAACAAGATTTCAGTGAGCGATTTCCACAGGTTCAGCTTGATCATGATGCCTTGTATGTAGAAGATCAAAGGATCGTAACCTCTGCTGGAACAGGCGCAGCGTTAGACTGCTGTTTGTACTTGGTACGTGAAATCTATAATGCACAAATTGCGAATAAAGTCTCTAGAGTAATGGTAATTCCGCCTCACCGTGAAGGTGGGCAAGCTCAGTTTATTGAACAGCCAGTAGCAGAATCGAGCCAAGATTCACAAATTAACCTATTACTTGATTTTTTAAGAACGAATTTAGCTGTACAACATAATATTGAAAGCCTTGCTGAACGGACACATATGACACGTAGGACATTCACACGGCATTTTAAGAAAGCAACAGGCATGACCATGGTTGATTGGCTGAATACTGAAAGAATCAGATTAAGTTGTGAACTTTTAGAAACGACAAATTTGTCTATCGAAAAGATAACCGAGCTTTCAGGTTTTAATAATACAGTGTCATTTAGAAAAAATTTTCGTGAAAAATATAGCACCAGCCCTCAGGCATGGAGAAAAGCTTTTGGGATCAACACTAACGATCTTCAGCTCTAAGTAAAATATTTGTAATTTTAACAGTTCAGCATGGATAGCCTTTACGTTAAGGCTATTCGTTGGTTAATAACGTGATTTCAGCAGGGGTATAACCACGCTCATAAAGGATGCTGCAAATCGCTGCTCTAAGATTTTGGCAGCTAGATTTTTGAATTTTTTTGAGTAAGTCCAAATCACTATAACTACTTAAGTTATATTTCATTTCGAGAACTTTTGAATTTGGTGGTGAATAAAAGGAATGTAAGAACTTATGTATTCGGGGGCGCATATAGAGCACAAAAAAATAATGGATTATTATCTTATCGAATTTTTTCCCAGTAGAAAAGTGGGTGCTCTTAATTCTAATATTGAACTTTGACTTCAAGAGTCTTTATTCAAGTACATGATTTTACTCAAAATGAAGCTGGTATTCATCCGTCGTGATTTTGATTTTTAAACGCTTATATTTTCTTTTCGTCGCACTTAACGCTGAATTGGTCACTTCTGCATGAAACTTAGGATCATTCATTAACTCATGAAATAGCTTATATCCCATCAATATTTTACTGATCTTTTTATTTTCTTTCAGTGTATTTTCAATTATTTGGTCTAAATCACTTACAGAAAAGTTATACATACCGCCCTCTTCACAACGCAAATTTGACCAATAAATGTACAGAATAATCACAAATAAAGAAACCGATATAAAATATTTTCCTTTAAAAAAAATAGATTTTATAAGACAAACATAAGCATTCACTTACAAAGTCTCAAACTCGAATTAATAGTTTTTTACATTACTCACATCAACTTGGTCTGAGGACTTTGTATTTGGAAACAGCAGATACGAGCTACTTACCCTCATCAAAATTTTTAAACTCTTTGGAAAGCTGACTAAGTGTTTTGACTTGCTTTCCATAACGACGACATGAACGGCATGCCAACAAATGAATTTGCAAATTAGTCTGCTCTAGAAACAGAAGGGGTCTGTCTAATCTTTCAGATAATAATTGGGTGGCTTGGCGACACGTTAGCATGAGCAATCCTCCTTCAATAACCATTTATTTTCTAAGCATTCACGTAATCTTGTTCGGCTTCTATACATGAGTACATTTAAGTTAGTAACAGTAATTCCGAGCTTTTCACAAATTTCATCTGAACTCAGTTCAATCATTTCTCTGAGCATAAAAACTTGTGCATATTTAGCTGGTAAGTGATTCAAACAGGCATTAAAAATGATCCAAAAATCTTGTTGCTCCAACATCTCTTCTGGACTAG
The DNA here is from genome assembly GCF_002454215.1 of Acinetobacter sp. UBA6720. Lineage (NCBI taxonomy): Bacteria > Pseudomonadati > Pseudomonadota > Gammaproteobacteria > Moraxellales > Moraxellaceae > Acinetobacter > Acinetobacter sp. UBA6720. The sequence continues at coordinate 9,618 of NZ_DKIK01000040.1, read as the reverse complement.
GCCAAGCTTGAGGTGCTTCATATTTATGCCAATGTCCGGACGCATCAAATAACGCATCTATACTTAATTCGCTTTCCTCATCATTAAACAACTCACTCATCGTCATCAAACGAGATTTTTGTCGAATTAAATCAATAATTTTGTTTTTTAAAATAGCAAACACCCATGTTTTAAAAGCTGCCCGCCCAGTAAAAGAATCAATATGTTGGTATGCACTGGCTAATGCTTCTTGAACAGCATCTTCAGCAAGTTGAAATGAGGACAATTGTAAAATGGCAAACTTCAACATTTGTTGTCTTAGATCGATTAAAAAGGCTGGGCTTTGCAGTTGTTGCAATATTTCCTCATCTCTATTTGCTGGCTCTGCGCTCATCCCTTTTCCTCATCATTGTTATTGGGAGCATCTAACAATTTCAATCGAGTTAATAACACTTTTAACTCATAGACCTGTATTTGGATCTGGGTATTAGAAAAATCAGGGAATGTCGCTTTTATTAAATTCTTAATGTCTTGTTCAACTAACTCTTGTTGATTGAGTTGTTCAATGACGACTGCAAATAAAGCAGATAAGGTTTCTATGCAGATATGATCTTGATCATTTCGCCATACCATGATGACACTCGGCATATGCTCAATTTCAGAAATGCTCATACGTGACGACCATTGATAGACTGGATATTGATAAACGAGCACCCAGACTTGGGTTTTTAATTGCCATTTATCCTGCAAAGTCACCTTTTTTTTTGCAATTTCAATGGTATCTAAATAGAGTTCAAGCCACTCATACTGTAAGAGCTCAGCTAACCAAGGATATTCTTTTAAAATAGGATGCTGACAGTCTGTCAGATACTCTCTAAATTGTAGGGAAATATCATTATAAAACGGTGAATCGCATTGCGCTTTTTGAAAGAATTCATTTAATAGCTTTTGCCACTTTAACTCAGGCAAGATTGCTCGAGTTACTGGATAAACCAAGTTAATAAAAGAACAAACATTATTAAAAAGTAAATCTCGATAAATCTGCATTCTTTCCGCAGGAAGTGCTTTCGGCAATTCAGATTGAGGAGAACGAATCCAGTTACAAAACTGCTGCTGCGTCGCTTGGAAAGATATTTGCTCTATTTTCATTACCGCCCTCCTGCTGCATTATTGTAATTTTGGTCATTTCATCTTGTAACGCTTTCCACGATGGAATATTAAAATCACGCTCAAGTAAGGTTGGCTTTACACCGCAGACTTGATAAGTATGTTGCAATAATTGCCAAACAGAATCACACACTTCTGCGCCATGCGTATCAATCAATAGATCTTGTTCAACTTGTTCATGTCCCGCAATATGTATATAACGAATCCGCTCTTTTGGCATTGCTCGAATAAAAGCGTAGCCATCACTGCCATGATTTATACTGTTTACATAGACATTATTCACATCAAGTAGTAATTCACAGTCAGCTTGCTGAAGTACTTCAGAAACAAAATCGGCTTCACTCATCTCAGCATTTGGCATTAAATAGGTTGAGACATTTTCGATCACCAACCTTTTTCCTAAAATATCTTGTACACGTAAAATACGTTCAGCCACATATTTGACCGCAGCCTCTGTCATTGGAATCGGCATCAAGTCGTATAAGTATCCACTATCATAGGTATAGCTTAAATGTTCAGAATAAATCGGGACATGAAAATCTGCTAAGAAACTTTTAATCTGTTGAATAAATTCAATATTGAGCGGATGAGGTCCTCCAATCGATAAAGATAGTCCATGACATATTAAAGGTGCTTTTTCTACGCATCGAGCTAATAGTTTTGCATGCCGACCACCAAAACCCATCCAATTTTCAGGTGCAATCTCTATAAAGTCCGGCGCTTTTTCAGCACTAAGAAATTCATCTATAAAATCCCTTCTCAGCCCAAGCCCTACACCAGCTAAATCAACCATAGTGATACTCCAATTTTGGAAATGATGCCGACTATGTGATCCATAGCGACATCATTTTCTAACTGATTGACTATTTAGCACCACACTTGCCATCAGCAACTTTTTTATCAGCTCCACATTTCGCATCTGCTGCTTTCTTGGTTGCACCACATTTACCGTCTGCTGATTTTTTATCAGCGCCACATTTTGCTTCAGTGGTCTTTTCGTGTTTATGCATTTTATTTGCACCACACTTAGCTTCACCACATTTGCCATCAGCCGCTTTACTTGCATGTATTTCTGTCGCATGCGTGGTTGTTGCTGCGGATACTTGAGTTGCACCAACTACAGATAAAGCTAATAGCGCTGCGACTGATGTGATTGAGTTTAGTTTGTTCATTTTTCTATTCCTTTAAGATAATTTCTCGGTTTGTACTTAGGTACTATGGTTAGACGACTTAAACTGACATTTATTACAGTCCAAATTAAAAATTATGTAAGAAACACCGTTATCACCCGACTAATGACTATTCAATCACATTGGGTGTGAATTTATCATGAACAACGTTATCTATCTTTTATCAGAAAAATACCAAAAATTTTGTAGTGTCATAAAACATGGTGATGGTATTGCAGCACTTGCACTAAGACTTTATTTAGTTCCGATATTCTGGATGGCGGGTACAAATAAATTTACCCATTTTCAAGATACAGTCGAATGGTTCGGTAATACTGATTGGGGTTTAGGTCTACCATTTCCTACACTGCTGGCGGCACTCGCAACTTCGACTGAAATTATGGGGGCTATTCTCTTAGCAGTAGGTTTATTAACTCGATTCATCAGTATTCCACTCATTATCACCATGTTAGTTGCTATCGTTACGGTACATTTACCCAATGGATGGCAAGCAATTGCTGATCCTAATGCTCCATTTGCTAGTGCTCAGGTAATTTCTTCATCTGAAAAGTTAGAAAAAGCTCGTCAGATCTTAGAAACATATGGAAATTATGACTGGTTAACTTCAAGTGGATCATTTGTCATCTTGAATAATGGTATTGAGTTTGCAGTAACTTACTTAGTCATGCTGTTAGCTTTATTGGTACTCGGTGGTGGGCGCTATCTAAGTTTTGATTACTGGCTGAAGCATATATTTTTAAATATCAAAAGGGCTTTGTTGCACAAAGCTGTTCGTAAGCTCTGATTCAGCAATATAATTCTGAGATGAATAAGTCTATACCTAAAATCTATCGTACAACCAACTGGTCCACCTACAATAAAACTTTAATTAATCGTGGAAATATTTCGATTTGGTTTGATCCTCAGACTCAATAGTATGCTCAATTACAAGGTAAACAAGGACGAAATCAAACCTACTCAGATAGAGCGATTCAATGCTGTTTGATGATCAAATGTCTATTTCGACTTTCTTTACGTATGGTCACAGGCTTTGTGCAAAGCCTTATTCAACTCTGTGGTTTAAGTTGGACGGCACCAGATTATTCCACACTCTGCAGAAGACAAAAGCAAATTGATATTGCGATAAGCTATCGGCAAAGTCATGGTGAACTACATCTACTTGTAGATTCAACTGGCCTGAAGTTTTTAGGTGAAGGTGAATGGAAACGCAAGAAACATCAACCTGAATATCGTCGGCAATGGAGTAAACTGCATATTGGTATAGATGCTAAAAAGCTGCAAATACGGGCAGTTCAGCTCACGACGAATAATGGCAGTGATTCACAAGTACTTGGTAATTTACTTGATCAAATTCCACCAGATGAACAGATTGCTTCAGTCTATATAGATGGGGCTTATGACACAAAACAATGCCGTCAGGTGATTGCAGATTGACAAGCGCATGCGGTGATTCCGTCAAGAAAAAATGCGAAGCCTTGGAAGGATACAAAAGTTCATTCCCCAGAGCGAAATGAATTACTTCGTATTGTTAAACTTTTGGCAAAAATGGTCAGGCTATCATCGATGCAGTTTGGTTGAAACCAAGATGCACTGCATCAAATTATTAGGCGATAAATTAATGGCAAGAAGCTTTCCTAGTCAGGTGAATGAAATTCATGCTCGTGTAGCGGTCTTAAATATATTTACAGAATTAGGCAGACCTCATACCCAAGTTTTCACTTAAATTTGAGCGACTAAGGAAAGCTCTATCTTTAAAATCTTTATGCAACAAAGCCATTCAGATCTAGATGTTGAAATGCAGTTTAATTTTGTATTTAACCTCATACTTGATGTGAAAAATCTGTGAAGCATTACTAAATAGATATAACAATACAAAATAATATCCATAAAACATATATTTACTAAAAAACAATAAAGACATATGGTTAATTAACATGCGACAAACATTGAACTTAAATATCTTCATTTCTATGCATTCTACACGCTTAACAATAGAAAATGATTCTTTTCAAGTCTAAATATACCTCGACGTGTTTCTCAGCAAAGCTAAGTTGTTTTACAAATTTAACCGTGTAATCAAAAGTTCTTCGAAATCAAATATCAATAATTAAGGAAATTATACATGGAACTCAAAACACTCATCTGTACTCTCACCGCACTCGGTGGCATCGGATTAGTTGGATGTAATGACTCAAATTCATCTGAGCCTATTCCTCCAACAAATGCTACTGGTAATCTCTTGGTACTGACCAGTAACGGTATGATTAGTTCACTCAATCATGACAAACCTGGTTCACTGATTTCAAATATTAAAGTTTCAGGTTTAGTTTCTGGGGATCAACTGGTTGGAATGGACTATCGCCCAAGTGATGGAAAGTTATATGCAGTAGGTTTGTTGGGTAATATTTACACGTTAAATCCAAGCTCTGGCGTGGCAAAATTCGTCATTAAGATGACAGCTGATCCAGCAGATACGACCGATGGTAATACAGTTTTTAGTAAAATTACTGCCAATCCCGATGCGCTTAGCGTGAATTTCAATCCTGCTGCGGATCGTCTAAGAATTATTGGTCAAGATGGTCAAAACCTAAGAGTCAATGTTGATACAGGTCTCACCATCACCGACGGAGAAATCAGTCGGGTTGGTGAAGCTACAACTGAAGTCAGTGCCGCAGCTTATACCAATGCTTTTGCTGGAACGGCAAGTACAAAATTATACAGTATTGACTCTGCGACAGATCGCATTTATCTGCAAAATGCAAATGCCGGAACATTAGGCATCTCTGCACCCTTAGGTCAGGATATATCGAATAACGGTGGTTTTGATATAGACCCAATCAATAATATTGGTTTTGCCGCATTACAAGTCTCAGGTGCATATAAATTATTTAGAGTTAATCTTGCTCATGTAGGAACGACCAGTAACGCTATTTTTGAGACGAGCGACTTGCCTAGCGAATATCGTCAAACCTCCATTCGTGGGGTTGCACTTAATCGAGCAGAAGATACCACCTCAAAAGGAATCGGGCTGACTAACAATAATGCTTTAATTCGATTTGAAATCAATCGTCCAAATGATACGACTGAACAAAGAATCACAGGCGTATTGGTCAATGAAAAATTCGTAGGTATTGATTTTAGATTACGTACTGCTACCGATAAAACCAATACGCTATATGGTTTAACTGACCAAGCAAACCTGTATACTATTAATCCAAATTCTGGCGCTGCAACACTTGTGACTGCGCTTAAAGCAGGTACAGGTAGTAACTTTAGTGCTCTAGACGGCACAGAGTTTGCTGTTGACTTCAATCCAACGGCTGACCGTTTAAGAGTCATCAGTAATTCGGGGCAAAATCTGAGAATCAATGTCGATACAGGTGAAACCATTCAAGATGGCAAAATCAATGGGATCACCAATGCCGTGATTAGCGCTGCGGCATATACCAACAGTTTTCAAACACCTATTTCAGCACTTAGCACCGAATTATTTAATCTAGATCATACCAATCAGTTACTGACGAAGCAAGTTCCACCCAATGATGGAACATTGGTGAGATTAGGTAGTCTTGGCGTGAACTTAGGCTTGAATGATGGTTTTGATATTGCTGGTGGTGATAATGGATTGGCTCTAGCGGCAATAAACAACAATAATGGTGCTTCTGTCCTATACCGTATAGATCTAAATAGCGATACAACACTAACAACTCCACGTGCACGTCCCGCAATTTCTGTCAGTGGTACGCCTAGTGTTATGAGCTCAATGATTGGTTCAAACACCACGCCCGCCTTGATTGATTTAGCGATACTTTTCAAATAGTTTAAAGAGTGCCCTTACCAAGTTAAAAGACCAACAGTCAAAAAGACGCATATAGGTCCGAATTGATAGGGTTGCAAATGGAAACTTTGGAGATACTGAACCAGTCAGTGAAGGTATCTCTGAATTAAGTTTCTTTTTTGGACCAAGCTATAGGATTTATTATTGCAAGCAAGGGCAAAGGGTTATTATTTTCTTACAAACGTTCCCAAATCTACTTGATTTTATTTAATATAAATCTCTTATGCGTAATTCCCAATATTTAAATTTTCTATCAAATTATTGTCAATTGAACATAATAGAGCTTACTCGAAACAGCCCTCACTCAGAGGGTTTTCTGAATTAACACACTGCACACAAACAGTGACATGTGCACCTTTGTCGAAATCGAATGCACTGTGCAGTCCGAAAGTAGAATGCACAGCAACATGTGGTTACTTATCCTGAGCAGCATATTTTAAGTTATCCGCTACACGATTCGTCCAGTCTGAGAGAGGGATAACACCAGACGTGCTATCTAGAATCCCCAATAATTAAATAGGGATAATTCCAAAATCGGTGGCTATTCAGGGATTGACTTGTAAGAGATTTTATAAAAGTAACTGTGACGTTAATTAAGTGTATAAAGTTGTATAACAACATCCATAAGAGAAAAAACCTCCGCGAAAAATAGATATCGAACGGGGTCTTTTATTTCTGATCCGTTTTAAAAAAATATAGGCTTAGAACTCTCTTAAGAGGGATTGCTTAAAAATTTACGCATCTGTCTATGTCTTCTAGTGAGACCTAGTACCTCTTTACGCTTAATAATTTCATCTTCAGTAAAAGGCAGATGATTGATAAGCTGCTCAATCACCATAAAACTATTTTCAATTAAGAAACTATCTTGTTCGGTTGTCCAATTTGAGGTTATATGCTCAGATTTTTTAGACTGTCTTTTCATAAAAAGAACTTATACCTAATCATGAGGACTCTTGACTTTCTTCAAGCACTCTCGGCATACACAAATTTCTTTTTGGTCATTGGTGTAATCGATCTCTCTAGCACCATGAAGGCCAAATATACACATTAATAATCTGATCATCTTATTCCTCCTTTAAGTACTTAAAAGCTATATATCTTAGGCATCTATATTTATATGAATCCCTGTAAGACAGCATTTCGAACAACATTATCGAAGTTTGAATGAAATAAATTTTCAGTAGTGTGACGCTTTGACAATAAACAGAAACTTGCTACCGCACCTATGCTCACCAAAGTTAATAATTTCATCTTTAATTCCATCCATGTAGAACTTTTGATTCAAACATATCACTGTGATTTGTATTTATCTAACCGCCTTCTGATGAATTACTGTTCACAATGTAACCACATTATTATTTATGTAATTGAATTTATTAAATAATGAAATAACTCCTATCAAATTACACTAAGTTATTACAACTTATAAATTTAAAGCTTTATGTGCCCATTTCAGAAATTTATCTTTATCGTTGAAATTAGGGACATTCAATAAATTGATATAGGAAACTTCACCAAAGTTTCCTGAGATTTTATTTGATTCAAGAATTGTAAAATCTTCTCCTTGCCCTACATGTACTTCCCGAAAAAACTCCGTAACTTTCCGATCAAGGTTTAGTGAGGTAAACGCCTCTCTTTCAACTAAAAAGTCATAGATCTGGCTAATCACATGTAGTTCAAATTTTCTATTCATTGTCTTCCGTTCTCATAATTATTTTAACAATTGGTTTAATTTAAACTAATTTCTTTTACGGATAAAGACAATAATAAACCTACTCTCAGGGACATTTAAATAGATTTTCGCTTAGCCTTTGCCAGTAAGATCTCTATTCGTTGAGTAACTTCCCACAATTTAAGCTCAGCATCACGCCAAAAATAGTAGACGTCACCATCTATGACATACATTTGCTTAATGTAGTTTGTTGATTTTGTCTTGTTTACTTCTTTAGCATTAAAACATGGTTTATCAAGCACTATTACCCTGCCATCTAAATCACCACCGATACAAATATTCATTTCTATTCTTCTTGTTGTAAGCAATGATTAAACTATATCACAAACAAAAAAGCGCAATTATTTGAACGCACTTTATCTACTAAACATCTGATAAAAAATTAAAATTTATACCAATACGATTTAAGTTAAGATGCTATTAAAAAAGCCCTACATTTCTGTAAGGCTTTCCCCTTGGTCTTTTGCGCCGAAACAAGGAATCGTTGTTTTTATTTACAACAAAATAATTAAATCATTAATTGCATGAAAAATGAAGCAAAAAAAAACTGCAACTTGGGGAAGGTGCAGGTATAAACTGATATTAACTATTCATGGAGAAGCTAATACCTAATACCAAGTAATATACTTGGTTTATATTGAGACCTCATTCACATTTTATTCCAAATTATCAAGCAACAAAAAAAAGCCCATCAAATGATGAGCTTTTTAAGGTAATTAAGTGAATTACTATAACTTCGTCTACTATAGCTGAAATATGCCTTATGCCCTGATCAAGGTCAAGTTAGCATATTCTCAATTTGCACTTCTAGCATTGCTTTAATACTATTAACCTAAGCACTTAAAATAATTGACCTAATGTCTGAACCTCAGTTTTCTCTCAGTGATTATCTATCCACAGTACAGGAAGTAATTCAAATTACTTTCAATGAACCTGTATGGGCTAAAGCTGAGATCCGTAGTCTAAATATTAAGGGCGGACATTACTATCTTGAGTTAGCTGAAAAGGATGAAAACACCGATAAAGTTATAGCAACTTGTAAAGGAACCATCTGTAAATTTACAGTTCAGACATTCATGCTGTTATTGTTTTGCGTTGATTATGGCTTTATAAGGATTAGCAACTTACTTAATGATGAAATCTGTTGCTATTGAGACCGTATTGGAAGGTCGACCTATATACATCGTCAAAAATGGTTTACTGATTGTTGAGGATATTAAGCAAGAAAAGTATTCATATGATGAGTTCTTTGCTGAAATGCGCCAAAAGAAAATAGAGCATCTTGGACAAGTTAAAATGGCACTGCTTGAGACTGATGGCTGCCTAAGCGTGATCCCATATTCTAAAGAAAATATAAAATGGGGCCTTCCTCTGTTTCCCGATGAATACCAAATCGCAGATCATCATAATGTCGATCACTTTTATTCTTGTATGTTGTGTGGTCAAACCCAACGTTTAAATCATTTAAATGAAGAATGCCCTCGCTGTCAAAATACAAAATGGGCTAAATCCTGTTTGTATTGCGAGGAATATCAAAATTAATAAGGTTTTGTTTTGACTTAGATTAATTCAATATTATTTAAAATGAATAGTTTAAGCGAACAAAAAATACACATTTCTTTACCTTACTCAAAGAGTAAATACTTAAAGTTTATATGGGTATCTTTGATCCAAAAAAGAGTTTTCTGGCAAGTAACTCATATTCGATTGTA
>NZ_DKIK01000093.1:0-22872 GCF_002454215.1 Acinetobacter sp. UBA6720 | reverse complement strand
CAGGTCGCGAAAGATGTCGGTGCGCTATTGACCGCAATGATGCATCCTTTTGATGAAGCCAAAGTTCGCCGTGCGCTTTTGAGCAGGCTATTGGCAATTGATTTAAAACAGTTACTGGAACTGGAAAAGCAAGCCAACGGTCTGAGCCAGTTTATGGCGGATTTTGATGACATCCGTGACATGTGGATCAATAAAGGTTTTTTAAGTGCATGGCAGTACGCTTTAAACCTGTTTAAAGTGTGGAAAAACTTGGTGGCTTACCAAAGCCGAGATAACGAACGGACTGTGGTCAATCTACGGCATTTGACTGAGTTATTGAGTCAGCATAGTGAGCAGTTTCAAGGCGCGCAGAAACTGTATCATTGGTATCTCAAACAGTTACATTTACCTGCGGAACGTGAGTGGGAGTTGGCGCGTAAGCTTTCCAATGCCACAGGCGTACAGCTGATGACCATTCATCAGTCCAAAGGTCTAGAGTTTAAAATTGTGTTCTTGCTGGGTGCCGACAAAGACTTTAAGGAAATGAATAAAACCTTAAATTTTTCAACGCTGGAACAGATCAATCCGACGACAGGGCAGAGCGAGTTACAGCGTATCGTAGCGGTAAATGATGCCAATCTGTTAGATCCCGCCGCGATTGCTCAACACAATGAACGAGCCGAAGCAGAACAGCATCGTTTATGGTACGTTGCACTGACCCGTGCCAGCCATCGCGTATATGCCTTACTGCAAGATCAGGAATATAAATCAAATACGGCATTGGCATTTTGGCGGGGCCAAGCAGGTAATCTGTTTGAGCATCCTGCCAGTGGTGATGAGGTGTTGCTGACTGAAAAGCCGATCCGTATACAGCCAGCGGAGCAGCAAGAGGTGATTCAGTTGCAAGCTTTGGCCTTTCCTGAACAGCGTTTTTATCCACGTTCCAAAACCAGTTTTAGCGCGTTGGCACAGCATTTGAGTCGTAAAGAGGCAATGGATGCCTTGGCGGTTTTGAATGAGAAAGTTGGCAGTGCGGATGATGAGATCAATCATCCTGTACTTGAGGATGTGGAACTGAGTCAGCCTTTGGCGTGGATTAAACGGCAGTTTCCAATGGGGACGACTGCGGGAACTTTCCTGCACGAAATTTTCGAGCATATTGACTTTCAGGACTCACGTGACTGGGGACTGGAAATTCATCGTCGTTTTAAAAATGATAGCCCCTTACTGTGGCAAGAGTTATTGGGCAAATATCAACACGAATTTGGGCAGGATGATGAAACTCAATTGGTGCTGTGGATGCAAGAGTGGTTAGCCGATGTGCTCGAAACGCCTTTGCATGCAGGTTTTCAGTTGAAGCAACTCAAAGCCGATGAACACTTGGCTGAATTTCCTTTTTATTTGTCCTTGTCCGATCATGTGTTGGCGATTAAACGCATACAGGCATTGTTTCAAGAATACGGCATTGACCTGCTCGACTTAAATGAAGCCAATTCTGCTCGTTATCTGACGGGTTCGATTGATTTGGTTTATTTTGATGGTCAGCGTTATCACATTGCCGATTATAAAAGTAATTTCTTAGGGGCAGATCAGCAGAGCTATAGTTATGACGCAATCCAATTGAATATGTCACATGCCAGTTATTGGTTGCAGGCGGGCTTGTATTTGGTGGCTTTACATCGTTATTTAACAGTGAATTTGCTGGACTATGATATTGAAGAACATCTGGGTCAGGCGAGTTATCTCTATTTGAGAGGGATGAATGGGCAGCCCAACCAAGGTGTATTAAGTTGGCATGCCAGCCCAGAGTTTATTTTAAGACTAGATGCCATCTTGGGTTATTTTGCTGAGGATACTTCTACTGAAAATCATGTAGGCAAAACTTCTGAATTAAGTGAAATTAGTCACCCATAAACAAACAATTAAGCTGTGGATAACTTTGAGGATAACCGTGTGGAAAATGTGTGTAAAGCCACTATTGATCAGGCTGTCGAGATAGATACATGGTTAACGCGTTGGAGTCAGTTTATTCAGCAGTCACCGCTAAGTAAAACAGGCCCCACCGAAGCCCGAAGTGCAGTGATTCAACAGGTCCTTGAAGCCATGCTACGCGGTGAGAGTTGTATCTCGGTTGCAAGTGAAGCCATCACTGTCTTAGATGATCTGATGATAGATGAACAGCAGGCACAGCAACAAAAAGCGCCGTTTGTCTATGATCATGGGCAATTATATTTGTATCGTTATTGGGCTTTAGAGCAGTCCTTGGCCGAGCAAGTAGCACGGTTAAAACTGCAAAATTTAACGCAAGTTGATCTTTCAGCTTATGCCGATTTACTTGAAGATCCCTATCAAAAACAGGCTTTGGCGATGGTGGCCGAGCAGGCGCTCGCGATCATTACAGGTGGCCCAGGCACAGGGAAAACCTATACCTTGGCGCGGATTATTGCGGTGCTTAAGCAGAGTCTGCCTGATATTCGTATTGCGATGGCTGCACCGACAGGTAAGGCGGCGCAGCGGATGAAAGAGGCCCTTCAGAATTCTTTTCAGGATGAAAAATTACAAGACTTAGTTAGCCCAGATTTGAAAAACTTAAACCCTGTGACATTGCATCGACTCTTGGGCTTAGGAAACACGCAACAGCCGCGTTTTCATAGCAGACAACCCTTGCCTTATGATGTGATAGTCGTTGATGAAGCCTCCATGTTGGATTTAAATTTGGCGCAGATGCTATTTGCAGCCATGCCGAACCAAGCCCGTTTGATTTTATTGGGAGATGCCGATCAGTTGGCTTCGGTCGATGTCGGTTCTGTACTTGCTGATTTACAACACGTTCCAGCCTTAGCTGAGAATAGAGTCAATTTGGTCAATAGTCGTCGTTTCAAATCAGACGCATGGATTGGAAAGTTGGCACAATTTATTCAACAGCAATCGTGTTTTGACTTAATGATGCATCCTGCCGAAAAACAGACCGTATTGCACACTTTTCAACAGCAAGTAGTACATGCCACGACTTTGAAGGCTGTTGAGCTGGATCAGGTCGAGGTTGATTGTCTACAACTCGAATTTTTACCTGAGCTGGCTTTATCTGCAGAGCAGTTACAACATTATTATGATCTGTTGATGCTCGGCTTTCAGCGCTATATCGAAGCTTTAAAGCAATATCAGCAAAATCCTAATGAGTCTCTCGTATCCAAAGTAGTTCAATGTTTTGATGATTATCGAATTCTTGCTGCGATACGTCATGGGCATTTCGGCTTAAAACAGCTGAATTTGCAAATCGAGCAACGTTTATTGGAACAATCAAAACAAATCAAACAAGGCGAATGGTACTTGGGTCGTCCAGTAATGATGACCTATAACGACTATCAACTGGGCTTGTCGAACGGAGACATTGGCCTGTGCTTAGAGCGTATTCAACAAGGTAAGTTACAGTTTGAGGTCTATTTCCCCAGTCTGGATAAATGGGTTATGGCGACACGATTACCCAAAAATATAGAAACAGCTTTTGCGCTGACCATTCACAAATCGCAAGGCTCTGAGTTTACTCATACTGCGGTGGTTTTAGATCAGCAGGCTGAAAAATTACTCAGTAAAGAGTTGATTTATACTGCAATTACACGTGCGAAAAAAGTAGTGAGCGTACTAGCGAATAGTGATGCATTTGTGCACTCAATCGTGACACGAACGACACGGCAGAGTGGTCTATCAAGAAAAATTAACCAACAAATTCAATTGTGAAGTTTTAATAAACAAACAAGGGCTTTGTACGAAATGGCTTACATTGATTCAGGAGATTTGCGCATAGAGCTTTACTTAGGTTTTTGAGAAGATGGCTTCACATAAAGAGCTCAACACGGAATGTTGAGTATAATCGCAAAAAGATAATAATAACGTCAGTAGACAGCGAACTTACAGTGAAGTAAGTGAAAGAGGAAACTTACAGCCGCTAAGCCTTGTAGTTTTGGGAGAGACTACAAGGCTTTTTTATGTCTGCTGGATTGGCAGATTGTGACAAAAATTGTTTATTCATTTATCCAGAGAGATTTGACCCATCATTGCAACTGAGAAAAATATTGTGCGTACTTGTGTGAGTATATGTTTTTTAAAGGAGATAGGGGAAGAGCTTGAAAAGATAGTTTTTTAATCTAATATTTTGTTTTTAATATATATTTAAATTTATAAGTGGATTTTTCCTCTACATGTATTGAATCAATATGGATGAATTGAGGATTTTTTGTAAGCAATCGCTTACATAGAGATGCGAAAAATACGACTTCTTTCTCATGTAGTATGTGGCAAAATATGTCACATAAGGACGTGATTGATTAAACATGGAATGTTTAATAAAAAACGCGGAAAAGCGCATAATTATAATGATAAACAAAACAACAAGAACAAAAATAGAAGAAACTACAGCGCAAAAAAGCCCAAGTTCTACTTGGGCTTTTTTTTATATTTAAATGAAATCTTTTTCTGTCTGATCTGTAGCAAACAATAAGCGACGCTGACTCTTTAAAATTTTTGGACAATGCTTTGAGATCTGATAAAGCGTTTTTGCTAAAGCGGGTAAATGAGTCCCGACGACTGATTTGCCTGTCGTTAACAGTGACACGCTAATATCACGCTCTGGGTCGGCCCAGCAAAGAATATTGGAAAAGCCTAAATGTCCAAAGGCTTGCCCCGTCATGGGTCCAAATAACCCAATAGGATTACTGCCTAACATTGGGCCTAAGGCATAACGCATTGGGACTAATAATGTCCGATCTAAACTGACTCCTGATGTAGCCAATGTCGAGCGTAATACAGTTTGGCTACTCATGATTTGTTTGCCTTGGTATTCACCACCACTCAAGAGCATTTCAAAGAAACGACCAGCTTGTTCGGCACTGGTATAAATGTTGCCCGCGGGGCAAATCGTGTCCATAAAACGGCTGTCATTGGTGATATCGACAGCGAGCTGTAGACCACCACCAAGGACGCGACCAAGATAATGATCTGTGCCTAAACTGGGATGTAGACCTGTGGCATAGTTTAAAGCGACATCTGCTCGATACTCAGGTTTTAATCCATAGTTGAAATAATCTAGTCCCATAGGCTTTTCGATATTTTGGGTTAGAAATTCACGAGCCGTCTGACCTGTGACCCGCTCGATAATTTCTCCTAAAATATAGCCAGCGGTAACTGCATGATAAGCCAAGTGTGTACCCGAAGCTGAAACAGGTCGTGCGGCATAAAGCTGTTCTAAAATTTGATGTTTATCAAATAGCAGTTCGGGTGTGACTTGACTGTCTATACGAGGAATGCCACCACGATGTGCCAGCAAATGAAAAATGGTAGCACGCTGTTTGCCATTTACCGCATATTCAGGGATATAGTGGCTAATCGGATCCAGTAAATTAAGTTGGCCCTGTTCATTCAACAGATGAATCAACATGGCTGTGACGATTTTAGAGGCAGAAAATAAGCAAACTGGTGTATCGGGTGTGCCAATTTTTGCATCTGCCGCTAAACCATCGGGTGAGTTGCCTTGGGCATAACCGATGCTACGATTTAACAATATTTGTCCCTGACGACGTAAACAGAGGCTGATAAAAGGGTAGTTTCCTGTTTTATATAGGGACTCTACACTGGCCCAAATGCTTTGAATTTGTACGTCATTCATGCCACCCAAAGTAGCAGAGACCTCATCCTTAGAACGAATCACGTGGTTGAGGTCTTGGGGAACATAACAGGTATTGGCGGATAAAAATTTCACAAATTTCTCACTATTCTTTGTTTTTTATTTGACTTGAGTCTGCAATTGAAAATCCTCATTGTCACTAGTGTGCATGATTTGTACAAAGCAGTCAGTTGCTGAATTGACTGTGAACTTAAAACATTTTTGCAATATAGCGCCATATCCCTTAAAATATCGAACTTGCTGTAGTGATGCACGGCAGTCAAATTGGTTTTGAAGAATCAATTTGATTTGTATCAAATGTAACTTATAAGCATCTCGGAGAAATCGAATGGCTTTAACAAACGCAGATCGCGCAGAGATCATTGCTAAATTTGCTCGCGCTGAAAACGACACTGGTTCACCAGAGGTTCAAGTAGCTCTTTTAACTGCTCAAATCAATGACTTACAAGGTCACTTCAAAGAGCACAAACACGACCACCATAGCCGTCGCGGTTTAATCCGTATGGTTAACCAACGTCGTAAGCTTCTTGACTACCTTAAAGGTAAAGACGCTACTCGTTACAGCGACTTGATTGCTGCTTTAGGTTTACGTCGTTAATTCGATTAAACTTTTATTTTCGGGCTATCGCATCTTGAATGCTTTATCGCTGAAAAAGAAAGTCTACCTCGCTTTCGCGAGGTAATGGGGAAGGGGCGAATGTTTCGCTCCTTCTTTGTGTCTTAAAATCATGTTTTTAATTTCTGGTGAGGTCGGCTTCTAAGCTTTGTCATTTCCACCGTTACTTGAAAAAAGTAATGTGAATGCCAAACCTTAGGGGTCTCCACTAGATAAATAACTGTTCAAAAGAACTAGGAAAAAACAATACATGTCTATGTTTAATATTATTCGTAAAGAATTCCAATATGGTCAAAACACGGTTGTTTTAGAAACAGGTCGTGTTGCTCGTCAAGCAAACACTGTAGTGATCACGATGGGTGGTGTACAGGTTCTTGTTGCAATCGTTGCTCAACCAAAAGCAAAAGCAGGTCAAGACTTCTTCCCATTGACTGTTAACTACCAAGAAAAACAATATGCTGCAGGTCGTATCCCAGGTGGTTATGGCAAGCGTGAAGGTCGTCAGTCTGAAGCTGAAACTTTAATTTCACGTCTTATTGACCGTCCAATCCGTCCATTGTTCCCAGAAGGTTTCTACAACGAAATCCAAGTAACAGCGACTGTTATTTCTTCGGACAAAACCATGGAAGGCGATATCGCTGCAATGTTGGGTGCTTCAGCTGCGATGTCTATTGCTGGTGTTCCATTTGCAGGCCCAATCGCAGGCGCACGTGTTGGTTTAATCAATGGTGAATACATCCTTAACCCAACCTTAGAACAGCTTAAAGAATCTGATCTTGACCTTGTGGTTGCAGGTACTGAAGCTGCTGTATTGATGGTTGAATCTGAAGCGAAAGAGCTTTCTGAAGACCAAATGTTAGGCGCTGTACTTTTCGGTCATGACGAAATGCAAATTGCAATTCAAGCAATTAAAGAGTTTGCTGCAGCTGCGGGCGCAGTTGAATCTACTTGGGTTGCGCCAGTTAAAAACGAAGAACTTCTTGGTAAATTGAAAGAAGCATTCGAAGCGAAAATCTCTGAAGCATACACAATTGCTGTTAAGCAAGACCGTTATGCAGCATTAGATGCGCTTCACGCTGAAGCTGTTGCTCAGTTTGTTCCTGAAGAAGATGAAACTGGTATTGCTACTGAAGTTGACGAATTATTTGAAGACTTAAAATACCGCACAGTACGTGACAACATCTTGTCTGGTAAGCCACGTATTGATGGTCGTGACACGAAAACTGTACGTGCAATTGACGTTCAAGTTGGCGTGTTAGATCGTGCTCACGGTTCTGCATTGTTCACACGTGGTGAAACTCAGGCATTGGTAACCACGACTTTAGGTAATACACGTGATGCGTTGATGGTTGATACCCTTGCAGGGACTAAAACTGACAACTTCATGTTGCACTACAACTTCCCTGCATACTCTGTCGGTGAAACTGGTCGTGAATCTGGTCCTAAGCGTCGTGAAATTGGTCACGGTCGTTTGGCGCGTCGTGGTGTTCAAGCTGTTCTTCCTGCGGCTGACCGCTTCCCGTACGTGATTCGTATTGTATCGGATATTACTGAATCAAACGGTTCATCTTCTATGGCTTCTGTATGTGGTGCTTCATTATCACTCATGGATGCAGGTGTTCCATTGAAAGCACCAGTTGCAGGTATTGCAATGGGCCTAGTCAAAGAAGGCGAGCGCTTCGCAGTTCTTTCTGACATTTTAGGTGATGAAGATCACTTAGGTGACATGGACTTTAAAGTAGCTGGTTCTGCGAACGGTATTACTGCACTTCAGATGGATATCAAGATCGAAGGTATCACTGAAGAGATCATGGAAGTTGCATTGAACCAAGCGTATGCGGGTCGTATGCACATCCTCAATGAAATGAACCAAGTGATTTCACGTGCGCGTCCTGAAATTTCAATGCATGCGCCGACATTCCAAGTCATCAACATCAACCCTGACAAGATTCGTGACGTGATTGGTAAAGGTGGTGCAACCATCCGTGCCATTACAGAAGAAACCAAGGCAGCGATTGATATCGAAGACAATGGTACAGTACGTGTATTTGGTGAAACTAAAGCAGCCGCTTCTGCTGCTGTTGCAAAAATCCAAGCACTGACTGCTGAGATTGAACCAGGTACAATTTACACTGGTAAAGTTATTCGTATCGTTGAATTCGGTGCCTTTGTTAACATTCTTCCAGGTACTGATGGTCTACTTCATATTTCACAAATCTCAAACGAGCGCATTGCGAACGTGGCAGACGTGTTGAAAGAAGGTCAAGAAATTAAGGTACAAGTTGCGGACGTAGACAATCGTGGTCGTATCAAATTGACGATGAAAGACATCGAGCAAGTTTAAGTTCTGCCAATTCACAGAGTATGTTCTATGTGAGTTGAGTGATATTGAAAAGCCCTGAGCTTTGCCAAATTAAACTTTGGCTTGCTCAGGGCTTTTTTTATGGCATCATGCTGGCTAAGACAGACAATAATAAATGAGATATGCAAAGCTATTATTTCTATCAACATCCTACTGCACAGCATACCTATGTGCAGAAACAACCGATTGCAGAGCAGGAAGCCGAATTTATCTGGGTGGAGTGTAGCCGTGAAGACGTAGTAAATCGCGCTGAACATTGGCAACAAGACATTTATGCGGCAACAGGGATATGGGTAAATGAATACCACCTACGTGATATTTTAAATTTAGAACATCCTTGTGCATTCGACACGTTGGAAGACTATGATTTATTGATCTTCCGAAAGCTGATTACACCTGATGACCAAATCAAGATTGATGCACAGGCTGTTGAAAAGCATGAGCGCGTATTTGGTTTGGCGACGACACCCATTAGTTTTATGCTCACGCCACAAGTTTTGATTACAGTTAGAGAGCAGGGCAATAAAGAAGTTGAAAGTTATATTCAACGGATTGAAACTGTTTTGGGGCGTCCGATTGAAGAACATAATAAGCCACGAAAACTCCCATCGACTCCATTAGATTTAGCACTGCGTTTATTAAACCATATGGTCGATGGTTATTTGGACTTGCGAGTTCCGCTCACGCGGCGGGTCGAGTTTTGGCAGCAGGAGCTTTTGCAAGGGCATCGTCGTTTTACCAGGTGGCATCAATTATTGCAGGAGAATATGGCTTTTCAGCAGGTGGAAAATTTGTGTGAAGAACAGATCGAAACTTTACAGGAATTGCGCGATGAAATTGTGGATAATTATTCGCACTTGAAAGGGAAAAAGCGCAGTGAAAAACAAGACATCATGTTGGTGCGTGTGGACGATTTGACCAGTCATATTGAACGTATTCAAAAGCACACGATTCGTTTGAGAAGTGCGGTACAGGCCGCTATTGATCTGCATTTCTCAGCGATTGCTAATCAAACCAATGAAAACATGCGTATTTTGGCGATTATCACTGCTATTTTTGCACCACTGACCTTGTTGACTGGGGTATATGGAATGAATTTTGAGTTTATTCCTGGGCTGAAGTCACCTACAGGGTTTTGGATTATGCTCGGCATTATGCTTATGACCACCATGACGTTGCTTTATTATTTCTATCGACGGCATTTGGTCGGTCGCGGGGAAAAGAGTGTTATTGATATGCTGGCTCAACAACATGCGGATCAACATATGAACCTGTTTTGGTTTATGGATTATGAGCCGATTAAACAAACCGTGAAAGGCACGATTAAAGATTTAGAGAAAATCACCAAATTAAAATAATTGGGTGATTTTCTGTATCGACAGTTAAAGCGAATGCGCTTTAACCAGACGCTCTTGAGGCAAACGCTATCCTTGTTCAATTTATTAGTCGGATATGTGGGCGTTGCAGAGCATTTAAATTTAAGAGGTTTTGAGTTGAGCTCCTTTTAAAATGCGATAAAGCTGATCTTTGATGAACAGTTTTTTGCGTTTGAGGGGCTCAATCTCTCCACGATGAATCCGAACAGGATCTTGTTCGAGTAAACAAATTTCCTTGTCCAGCGCTTCATGGTCATCAAACATTTTAGAAAAATGCGGATTGTCTTCTCTAAGCTGTTGAATCATGTCTCGGTATTCAGGAAACATGTGCTTGGTCTTTTTATTACAAACTTTAAGTTTCATGGTTGCCGTCAAATCCTCTTTTAGCATAAAAAAAAGAAAGAAAGGCATGCGCCAATCTTTCTTTATAGAACTAGTGCTGAGTTGGTTTAACTGGGTCGGTGAGGTGTAAGTGTTTCACTTCACGACGGAGTTTTTGAACCTCATCAATTAAATCCAGCATCATTGCAACAGCAGTAAAGCTGGCATCAAAGTCACGTTGTAAGCGATAGGCTCGCCGTGCACGTGAGACATCATCACCAAAAAACTGGTGAATACGGTTATCGGGTCGGTTAGGCAGAATGTCATATTCCAACAGCTGTAAAACCCACTCCGGACTTTGTCCGCAAGCTTCAGCAAAATGCTTTAAATCAAAGCTATGTTGTTCATCAACAATTTCAGCGTGTCGACATCCGTCTAAAATAATTTCACGATAATGAATAGTCGTCATAATTTTCTCCTTAAGACTGACGCGGCTTGAAGTGAGGAAAAGCTTCAGCAAAGGCTTGGTAAGCCTGTTGCTCTTGCTCACTTTGCGCAGGAGGTTGAACAATATTTAAAATTAAATATAAATGCCCAGCGGTTTTGGCTGGAATCCCCTGATCTTTTAAACGTAGTTGTTGCCCATTTTTCGCGTTTTTAGGAATTTGGATTTGTAGTGTGCGGCCATTTGGCAGGGTGGCAGTTGTGCTCAGTCCTAAAGCGGCTTCCCACGGGCTAATGTTGAATTGGTGATAGACGTCGACCCCTTCAACACGTGTGGTGTCTGTGTCTTTGTAGTAAATTTCGATATAGAGGTCGCCATTTTCACCCCCCTGAATACCCGACTGTCCTTGACCACTTAAACGAATCTGTTGTCCTTCTTTCATGCCTTTAGGAATTTTAACTTCCAGCGTTTTACGCTGAATTTCGGCCTCGCCATAAGCATTTAAAGTAGGGATCTGTAAGGTAATGGTTTGGGTGGTGCCGTGGAAGCCTACATCCAAATCTACATCTAAGCGTGCATGTTGGTCTTCACCTTTATGGGGTGTGCGATTTTGGCGTTGATATTGATAATTTGATCCACCAAAGCCTGATCCAAAACGACCAAATAAGTCTTCAAAGCCCGAAAAATCATGTGCCTGTTGACCACCCTGTGCATTCCGAAAGGCACCCTCAAAGCCACCAAAGCCTGTATTTTGATTAAATTGGTGAGCACCTTGCGGATGGTCAAGCTCAAAGTCGTATTCCGCTTTTTTTGTTTCATCACTCAAGGTGTCATAAGCTACGTTGAGTTCTTGCATACGTGTTTCAGCATCGGCTTCTTTGCTGACATCAGGATGGTACTTACGCGCCAATTTACGGTAGGCTTTTTTAATTTGATCGGCTGTCGCATCTCGCGTTAAACCGAGTATTTCATAATGGTTCTTCGGCATAAGTAAGAATTTATAAATTGATTAAGTTTTAATCATTATTCAGCCTTTTAGTCGATTTCTACAGTAAAGATATGTTCCTTATTGTTTCAAAACATGACAAGAAAAAAGCCCTCAATGAAAGGGGCTTTGATTGATGAGGGATACTTAATATTTGACCCAGATGATGTTGCGTCCACCGCCATTTTCGGTCGAAGTTCCTCGAATCCGTAAGTGCTTACCATTATTACTGAGTCGTGCCTGAGCGTCATAGCGTAAACCTGAGAGCGGGTCGATCAGTTGACCTTGAATATACGTGTTGCCTTGCGCCTCATCTGCTTTGAGATGGCTTAAAGTCGTCATCCCGATGATAGGCTGGTTTTTATTCACACCATCACATTTTGTGCAATTTTCTATTTTGGTTGCTCCTGGAATTTCACGTGTACTCAGGATGATAGCTCTATAGAGATTATTTTTATCTTTTTGAATTTCAACATCTGCAAGCGAGTAGCCCGTCTTATCATCAATAGTTTTCCATTTTCCAAGCAATGGGTCGGACGCTGCAAAACAGGAGAAAGCCAAGCTACTGGTGAGTGCCAAAAGATAAACAGATCGTTTCATAACAACCAAGCCCCGAGGAAAAATAAATATAAAAAAAGGCATAAAAAAATTATGGCTTTATTTATAACGAAATTTAAATGGAATGACCAGTAAAATATCTATGAATAAGAGTGATGGTTTATGTGAAAAATATGACTTTTATGAAACTTAAGACATAAAAAAAGAGCAGCGATGCTACTCTTTTTTTATGTCTAGGAGAAAGACTTAGCTTAAGTGCTCACCAAACAAGCCGAGCGCTTCTTCTGCACTAAAGCTGTATTGTGTGTTACAGAACTGACAGTCCATGGTAATGGGGTTCTGATGTTCTAGTGTTTCACGTACAGCTTCTACACCAATTTGCTCAAGCGCATGAGCACAACGTTCTTTTGAGCAGGTACAACCGAATTTCAATGCTTCAACTTCGGGTAAACGAACGTCTTCTTCGTTATAAAGACGGTAAAGAATTTCGCTGGTGTCTAACTCAGTCAACTCTTCTGCTTTAAGTGTCTCCGTCAACATGGTTAGACGTGGCCAAAGGTCTTGGTCAACACGTTCTTGTTCTTCTTCACTATTTCGCGGTAACAGTTGAATGAGTAATCCGCCTGAACGCTGAGCTGAGCTGGCTAAGACGATACGTGTTGGAATTTGTGCAGATAGGTCATAATACTGCATTAAGCAACCTGCAAGATTTGGCTTATCTAAAGCCACAATTCCTTGATAGCGCTCACCAAACTCAGGTTCAATATTAATAAACAGCACTGGGCTGACGAGTGTGCTCAACACGGTACTGCTACTTTCAGCGCTGTTAAAACGTGGGTCAGCTTCATAATCCGCCAAAGCACGTACTTCACCGAGGTGATTGCATTCCGCCATAGCCCATTTAAAGCTACCTGACGCCTGAATTTGTAAACTAATACGGCCTTTAATTTTTAGGGTGCTGGCAAGCAATGCCGTGGCACTGAGCATTTCGCCTAACAGTATTTGGATTGCTGGGGCATAATCACGCTGTGCCAAGATGGTTTGTAGGGTTTCTTCAAGATGAACCACTTCACCACGAACAGGACTATCTTCAATATAAAAGCGTTGACGCAAATCAGACATAAATTTCTCCAATATCCTGTCTTAATGGTGACGATATTGTAAAACACAAGTCATTTTACTTCATCCCGTGTCACATCTATTCGGTCATGTTGTAACTCACGCTGTAGGTCAACCCCCACAGGGCTTTGGCGCAATTGGGTATCACTTTCAAACAGATGTTCTAATTCGGCTAAAGCGTTACGATGTGTTTCATACACTTTCTGCTCATCGTTATAAATGCTTTGCTGCTGTGCGAGCAGTTTTTCATCATAATCGCGGAATAATTCGATGCTCTTATAAGCATCAGCTTCAGCAATTCCGAGATTGCGCAGCGCAAAATAAGCCATCCCCAAAGATGATAAATAGGTTTCACGCCAAATATGTTCGACCCCTAGATCACGCAGCAAGTGCACATGATGTCGGTCTCGTGCCCGCACCAGTAAGTTTAGGTCAGGGTAGTTGAGTCGAATATGGCGTGCCACATTCATTGAGTCCTCAATATCATCAATGGCTAACACAAAAACTTTGGCATGTTCGATCCCTGCGGCACGCAGGATATCGGGTTGAGTGGCATCTCCATAGTAGAGTTTACCACCGTAGTTTCTGACAAAGTCAACCTTGTCGATATTGCTATCAATGGCTGTAAAAGTCTGGTGTTGTAAGTGCACCAGTCGCGCTACAATTTGTCCAACACGCCCGAAACCCGCAATAATCATTGGGTTGTGTTGATCGGGAATGTCGTCATAGACGGGAGTAGTTTCTTTTTCAAATAGCGGTACCACCCAAGAACTCATTAGCCAGTATAGAATAGGCGTCAGAATCATCGACAAGGTGACGATCAGGTTGATCGGCTCTAAAATGGCCTGTGTAATCACATGTTCACTCATGGCCACATTGAGCACTACAAAAGCAAATTCACCGCCTTGTGCCAAACAGGTTGCCAGCATCAAACTATTGCGCCATGAAAACTCGAAGTAGCGAGCTATGGCTGTTAATGCCAGCAGTTTGACCAACATCAGCAATAACGCACCGCCAATAATCAGACTTGGGGTTTCCCACAGGAGCGAAACTTGGGTACTCATCCCGACGGTCATGAAAAATAGACCGAGAAGTAGACCTTTAAATGGTGCAATACTGGCTTCCAGTTCATGACGGAATTCAGAGTCAGCAAGTAACACTCCCGTTAAAAATGCACCCAAGGTGGTACTGATACCTAAGACATCCATCAGCGCGACCACGCCTAAGACAATAAATAAGCCGACTGCGGTAATCAGTTCATGCGCGCCACTTTTGGCCACAAAGCGAAAAAATGGACGCATGAGATAACGACTAAATAAGAATAAGCCTGTAAAGGTAGCAACAATAGCGGCAAAGTAGGCAATGCCATGATGGGTTGAGCTTGTTCCCTCAAGAAGGGGAATAACTGCAATCAGCGGAATTGCAGCAATATCTTGAAAGAGTAAAATGGAAAAGGACTGTTGACCAAACGTGGTGTTGAGTTGTTGTTTTTCGCTCAGAAGTTGCAGAACGAAGGCTGTCGAGGAAAGAGCGAGGGCAAAACCAATCACAACACTGGCTGCAATCTGTTGTTGCAAGGCAAAAAAGACGATACAAGCGAGTAGAATTCCGCAGACAGCGACTTGTAAGCTCCCCATCACGAATATGGATTTACGCATTTCCCATAAACGTTGTGGTCGGAGTTCCAGTCCAATAATGAACATCAAGAAAATCACACCGTATTCAGCGAGTTTATGAATATCCTCAGGGTCATGGACGACATTTAAAACACTGGGGCCAAGTAAAATACCTGTAAATAAATAGCCGAGTACGGTGGCAATCCCGAGCCGTTTGGCCAGCGGAACGATCATCAGTGCCGCAGCCAAAAAGAGGGTGATTTGAAGCAGTAGAGACATTGCCCTGTCCTAAATTTTTTTCTTTATGTTTAAAGTTTAAGGGAGAATGCGACTCAGGTCTAAGCCTTATTCACCTACGGTCTTAACTTAACTCTTGTGGGTCAATATCGAGACTTAATTTCATGCCATGCGGCTTGTTGTGCCAGACATTTTGCCACCACTGACGAATATAGAAGTGCATACGTGCACGGTCTTTTGAGAGCAGTACCATATGCGCCTGATAGCGCCCAGCTTTACGTTCCATTGGTGCAGGAATAGGTCCCCAAATATCAATAGTGTTTTCTGAGGCTTGGCGCAGGGCTTGTGCATGTTCTTGTAAAAAACTTTGGTTCAGTTCTTGTTGTTTAGACTCACAGCGCAATAAAGCTGCATAGCGATAAGGTGGCATCCATGCAGCTTTACGCTCTTTCAGTGTTTGCTTGGCAAAGCTACGATAGCCCGATTCCAAAAGGGTATTCAGCAAAGGGTGATCTGGACGTAAAGTTTGTAAATAGACTTCGCCTTTTTTCTCACCACGTCCAGCGCGTCCCGCAACTTGGATGATGAGCTGTGCGGTACGTTCTGTGGCACGAAAGTCAACACTGAGTAAGCCTGAGTCGATGTCTAAAATCGCCACCAAAGTCACATAAGGAAAGTGATGTCCTTTGGCTAACATCTGTGTGCCGAGTAAAATAATCGGTTCGCTTTTTTGAATTTTATTATAAATCTTTTGCCAACTACCGACTCGACTGGTGGAGTCGCGATCAACCCGAATCACGTCAAAATTGGGAAATAACGCTTGTAGGTTTTCTTCAACTTTTGCGGTACCTAAACCAATCGGTTTCAGTTCATTATGTTGACACTGCGGGCAGTGCTCAGGCATACGGTGGATGGTGCCACAGTGGTGACAGTGGAGATGCTGATAAGGCTGTCGATGTACGGTGAAATTGGCATCACAATGTGGGCATTTTGATTGCCAGCCACAACTCTCGCAGATTAACACGGGCGCATAGCCTCGACGGTTTAAAAAAACCAAGACCTGTTCTTTTTTGTCTAAACGCTTCTGTATTTCATGAATCAGTTGTTGGCTGATACCATTTTGCTTTTGTGCCACTTTCAGATCAATCACATGCATTTTTGGCATGACTGCTGCACCAGCCCGCTGGTTCAGTTCCAAGCGGATCATTTTACTTTGTTCGACCAGTGCATAACTGTCGATACTTGGTGTTGCAGAACCAAGGATAATTGGACAGTTTTCTAAGTGTGCACGGTATAAGGCCACATCACGAGCGTGGTAGCGGAAGCCCTCTTGCTGCTTGAATGATAAGTCGTGCTCTTCATCTAAGACAATCAAACCCAGATGTGGAAGGGGCGTATATATAGCAGAACGTGTGCCAATCACAATTGAGGCTTTACCTGTTTGTGCGCTTTGCCAAGCTTGCAGGCGCTTAGAATCATTCAAACCTGAATGTAGTAGCGCAATGTGACAGTGAAAACGAGATTGAAAACGACTCACTGTTTGTGGGGTGAGACCAATTTCAGGCACTAAAACCAAGACTTGTTTGCCTTGTTTTAAAACCTCTTGCATGACTTGCAAATAGACTTCAGTTTTACCACTACCCGTTAAGCCATCGAGTAAGAACGCTTGATAGCTGTTTCGTACTTTTAAAATACGCTGAATGGCATGCTTTTGGTCCTCATTGGGGGTGAGAGGCATTTGTGCCAGTGTCATGGCTTGCGGTTTAAAGTCTTGAGCTTCAAGGATGCACTGGGTGATTTGCTTTTTTTCTAAGGCTTTTAAGGTTGCTGTTTCTACACCAGCCAAATTTAAAATGTTTTCAGAAGTTCCTGTGGGATGTAGTTTTAAAATTTTATAGGCATCTTGTTGTTTTTCAGAACGCTTTAATTTGTCTTCGGCATGGTCATCAATCAGCTTCCACATCCGTGCCAATAAGTTATAAGGCTTACCTTGGCGTAAAAAGCTAGGTAACGCGGCATGCATCACTTCACCAATCGGAAATTGATAATATTGTGCTGCCCATGTCAATAAACTTAAAACTTTAGCATCTAGAATAGCGCTGTCATCGAGCAACTCAGTTATGGCTTTGAGTTTAAAGCCTAAATCGAGTGGTTTTTCATCAGTGAGTTTTTCAACAATGACACCGACCACATTTTGGCGACCAAATGAGACAGCCACACGTGCACCGACTTCAGCTTGGTCGTATTGTTCAGCCGTTAAACTATAGTCAAAACAGTCATATAGATAAACAGGAACAGCCACACGAATACGGTAGCTCGGTGTGGTGGAAAGTGTATTCTCTGGCATAAAAAGCTCAAAATGTCCTGATGAAATTGTGATTGTGTGATGAATGAGTTGTGTTAGAGTGATGACATAATTTATAACTTAGAATATGAATGATTTTGATGCTGACATGCAACAGCACCAAATAACTAAATGGACAATTAGAAAGCGTAATCATGCCAGCATATCAATTTACCGCACTCGATGCCGCAGGAAAGCAGCAAAAAGGCGTGCTCGAAGGGGATTCAGCGCGTCAAATTCGGCAACAACTTCGTGATAAAGCGCTGATTCCAGTCTCGGTTGATCCTGTTGAACAAAAAGATAAGCACAGCAGCAAAACATGGTTTCAAAAACAAATTACCGCTTATGATTTGGCTTTATTGACACGTCAACTTTCTGTCCTTGTCGCTGCGGCCATTCCTTTGGAAGAAGCCATTCGTGCGGTCGGAAAGCAGTCAGAAAAAGCACATGTACAAAACCTGTTGATGTCAGTCCGTTCTAAAGTATTGGAAGGTCATTCATTAGCACAAGGTTTACAGCAGTCGGGACGTTTTCCAGAATTGTACATTGCCACGATTGCCGCTGGCGAGCGTTCAGGACATTTGGACTTAATTTTAGATCAGCTGGCAGACTACACTGAAAACCGCTTTGCGATGCAAAAGAAAATCCAAGGCGCGATGATTTACCCGATTATTTTAATGCTGATGTCTTTTGCCATTGTGATGGGACTCATGACTTATGTGGTGCCAGACATTGTCAAAACCTTTGACCAAAGCAAAGATGCCTTACCATGGATTACTGTGGCTTTGATGAAAGCCAGTGATTTTATTCGCGTGGCATGGCCGTTTCTATTGGTGGGCAGTGTACTGGGCATCAGCTTATTATTGCGATTTTTAAGAACCACAGCAGGGCATTATGCCTTTGATCGCTTAACGCTCAAATTGCCATTATTCGGTAAACTTTCGCGTGGTATAAATGCCGCACGCTTTGCCAGCACCTTGTCGATTTTGACCCAGTCAGGTGTGCCCTTGGTGGATGCGTTAAAAATTGGCGCGGCAGTGAGTAATAACTGGGTGATTCGCGATGCAGTCAATCATGCCGCAGAAAAAGTGACCGAAGGTGGAAACCTAGCGACCCAGTTGGAGCGTAGTGGTTATTTCCCACCGATGATGGTACAAATGATTAAAAGTGGTGAAACCTCGGGTGAATTGGATCGGATGTTAGAGCGCGCATCGACCATGCAAGACCGGGAAGTGACAACGCTGATATCGACCTTGCTGGCTTTACTTGAGCCACTGATGTTGGTTTTGATGGCAAGCATTGTCTTGGTGATTGTGATTGCCGTGATGCTACCGATCGTCAACATGAACAATATGATTTAATTTTAAAAATATAAGATGGAAGAGAAAATTCACATGCAATCAAAAATCTATAGACGCCAAGCTTCAGGTTTTACTTTAATTGAAGTTATGGTGGTGATTGTTATTTTAGGTGTGTTGGCAGCCTTAATTGTTCCTAATGTGATGGGACGCGGTGAAAAAGCCAAAGTGGATACCACCGTTATTACGCTTAAAGGGGTTGCTGCGGCATTGGATCAATATAAATTGGACAATGGTAAATACCCTTCGATGCAAGAGGGTGGACTTGACGCTTTGGTGAATAAGCCTGAGTCTGCAAAAAATTGGTTGCCAGGCGGTTATGTGAAAGGTGGATATCCCAAAGATAGTTGGGACAATGACATTCAATATGTTGCACCTGGGAGCGATGGACGACCATTTGATTTATATTCTTTTGGTGCGGATGGACAACAAGGTGGTGAAGAAACCAATGCTGATATTCAGTATCAACCTTAATTGAGAATTATTATATATTGGCTTTAATTGAATATATCATTACAGTGCATAGCTTATGCCAATAGACACTGTAATGATAATACATATTAATTTAAAATTAATATCTAAGATTTTGATTTTAAAATATTAAATATAATAATAATGGTTGAGATTTATAATAAGAATTATTCCCATATTTATTGATTACAAATAATATAAATTATGGATAAAAATAGGCTTTTTATTTATTTAAATCCTTGCATAATGTTCTTAATGGCAACTGATTTGCCTGAGGAGAATAGAATGAAAGCATTAACCTTGTTGGATGACGTTAGCCAATTCCATTGGTCGATGCTCAAATCTGTTCTTTTGATTTTGAGTATGCTTCCTGTTGCTCAAGGTGTTTTAAGTCTCTGGCAATCGACTGAAGGCAGTAGTCAAATTATGGTAGGCTTCTTTGCAATCAGTCTGTTCAGCACATGGGCAGTTTTGAGCTTTTGGTCCGCTTTAAAAGCAACCGTACTCACACTCGATCAAGTACAGATTACAGCATTAGAACAAAAAGTGGTTATGGTTTATCGTTATACCCCGATGCTCTTTTTAGCTGGGATGGTGTCCTATTTGGTCAGTCAAATTTAATACTGACATGCATCGTTGTGATAAAAAGCCGAGCATATACGCTCGGTTTTTTATTGCGTCATGAAGAATGGCAGAAAGATAGGATCGCTTGTCTGTTTCGTCGTATATGATCCTAGTGTTCGCTCTCTATACTGTAAAAAATATAAAGATAGAGTGAAATATGGAACAGATTGATTGGGCAGATTTTTTAAAAGTCGAGCTCCGAGTCGGACGTATTATTCAGGCCGAAGGCTTTGAGCAAGCACGTCAGCCTGCTTATATTTTACATGTCGACTTTGGTCATGAGATTGGCATTAAGAAATCGAGTGCACAGATTACTGAGCGTTATCAACCTGAACTGTTATTGGGTAAATTGGTGGTGGCAGTGGTTAACTTTCCGAAGAAACAAATTGGTCCTATCCAATCTGAGTGCTTAGTGACAGGCTTTCATGATTCAGATGCAGGTGTGGTGCTGTGTGTGCCTGATACAGATGTTCCATTAGGTACCAAGTTACTGTAGCTGAAAAAGAAAAACCCAAGCGCAGCTTGAGTTTTCCTTGAAAAAGTCTGATCTAACAATAGGAATTATCGACGAGACTTAAACGATACATCGACTTTACGTGGACGATAGATCCAACCCAAGATCAGTAAAAAGACTGAAAAACCTAAAATTGGCCAGTCACTTAAACGAGTATATAAGGTTTGACCTTGCATAGCAGGTAGTTCGCCGCGAAGCACGGTTGCCACATCTTGCGGCGCACGCTTTACGATATGTCCCTGATGGTCAATAAATGCCGTCACACCTGTATTGGTGGCACGGATAAACCAGCGTCCATTTTCTTTGGCGCGCATCTGCACCATCTGTAAATGTTGTAAAGGGCCTGCGGTTCCCGTAAACCATGCATCATTGGAAACCGTCACCAAGAAATCACTTTGGCTGGCATTGCGACGCGTCAAGTTCGGATAAGCCACTTCATAACAAATCGCAGCACCTAAATGTTGTTGATGAATAGACAGCGGTTTTTGCTGTTGCTCGCCACGTGAGAAACCACTCATCGACGGATCATTTTGCATAGCTGGCAAGACCCATTTCAGTAAACCAGAGAGCGGAATATATTCACCAAAAGGCACCAAACGTTGCTTTTTATAGAGGCCTTCAGCTTCAGCACCATTGGCCATAATGCTATTGTAGTATAGGGGGCGACCTGCCGCTTCAGAGCCTGAAATATCCCAATACGGAATACCCGTGACCCACGCCGTGTTGCTTTTCTTGGCTTGCGCAGTCATCGCACCTAAAAAGGGTTCGATATCACTTTGGAACATCGGAATAGAGGATTCAGGCCAAACAATGAGGTCACGTCCCCATTCTGTTTTAGTCAAATCGGCATAGATTCCGAGTGTTTTCAATTGATATTCAGTGAGCCATTTTAAGTCTTGCGGGATATTGCCCTGAATTAAAGAAACCGATAGTGGTGGCGTATTTTTTGCGGAGACGAACTCAATTTTTGATGCACCCCATGCACCAAGTACCAATAAGGCAGAAGGAATGACCCAGAAGATGCGGCGGTTTAAAACTTCGACCAGTGCACAGGCCAAAACCAAGACCACAAACGACACTCCGAAGATACCAAATAATGGTGCATAACCATCCAGTAAACGTTCGGTAAAGGCATAGCCTGCAAACAGCCAAGGGAAGCCTGTGAAGACCCACGTTTTTGCCCATTCAAAAAGCACCCAAAGTGGGGCGAAGGTCAGTGGTGTTTCAGGGAAAAAACGGCGGTAAATAAAGCTTTGGACAGCCGTGAATAAGCCCATGACCAAGGCCATAATCCCGATCATGCCGACACTTAAGGCACTATTGGTATCGCCATAGACATGAATGGAAGTATAGAGCCAAAAAGCCCCCACGAACCATAGGCCAAAACCATAGGCCCAACCAATGCCAAAGGCCTGCTTTGCACTGCGTTTGCGTAAAGTCGCATAGAGCAGTGCTGGGGATAGAATTGCCAACCACCAATAGTAATACGGAGCCAGTGCAAAACTAAAAATAGCACCAGAAAATAAGGCAATTAAAAGCGGATAAATTAAAGGTAACTGTTTTTGTTGTGAAGTAGGGGTTAACAGTTTGTCAAAGTAAGCTCTCATTTACGAACGGCTCGAATCAGATGAATAGAACGTGCATCTGCTTCTACAATGGTAAATTCCCAATTTCCAAGATCAATCACCTGACCTTGTAAATCACTCACTAAACCAATTTCTTGAAGCAATAAACCGCCCACAGTTTCAACCTCATCATCAGAAAAGTCTGCATCTAAAAGATTGTTAAAGTGTTCGATTGGTGTAAGTGCCTGAACCAGCCAGGTATTTGCTGTGGTTGGGTCATTGTCAGGAATAATATATTCCGCTTCTTCATCAATTTTGTCGTGCTCATCTTCAATTTCACCGACAATTTCTTCCAAAATGTCTTCTAGCGTTACCAAACCTGAGGTTGTACCGTATTCGTCAATCACCACTGCAATGTGCGTTTGGGTATTTTTCAACATGCGAAGCACTTGGTCTGAACGTGCGCTTTCAGGCACAAATAAAGGCTGGCGCATTAGCGCACGTATATCCACTTTATTGTTTGGTTCAGTCAAGAAAGGCAATAAGTCTTTCGCTAACAAAATGCCGACGACATTGTCAGGTTGATCTGATGAAAAGACTGGGAAACGTGAATGTGCTGACTCAACCAAAGTATGTAAAATGTCGAGTAACTCATCATCTTCTTGTAGGCTGATCATGGATGTACGCGGTGTCATGACCTCG
>NZ_DKIK01000090.1:12397-14591 GCF_002454215.1 Acinetobacter sp. UBA6720 | reverse complement strand
GATGCCAAAGTTTTAACTGTAGCGGGAACCAATGGAAAAGGTTCGACCACCACCACATTAGCTGCCATTTTAAATGCACAAGGCTATAAAGTGGGACTGTATCAGTCACCGCATATTTATCGTTTTAATGAACGAGTTAAATTGCGTGGGGTAGAGGTTGATGACCAAAGTTTGGTCGATGCTTTTGTGCAAGTGGATCAAGCGCGCCGTGATTGTGATTTAAGCCTCTCGTTTTTTGAGGCGACGACACTCGCGGCTTTTGTCATTTTTAAAGACCAAGCCTGTGATGTTTGGGTGCTTGAAGTGGGTCTAGGCGGTCGTTTAGATGTGGTCAATGTGATTGAACCCGATGTTGCGGTGATCACCAATATTGGTTTAGACCATACTGACTGGCTGGGCGATACCATTGAAAAGATTGCCTTTGAAAAGGCAGGTATTATCCGTCCAAATATTCCTGTGGTGTTCGGCGGCTTACAACACATTCCTCAAGCAATTCTTGATAAAGTGGATGCTTGTGCTGCCATATTATATGCAGTGAATCGTGACTATTTTTATCAACCTAGTGAACATGGTCAGTCGTGGATGTTTGCATCCAGTGGCGCCACTTTAAATTTGCCCCTCGGCACATTGGCCGTTGAAAATATTTCAACAGCCGTTGCTGCTGTTTTATTGAGTGGTTTAACTGTCACTCAAGCGGCTATTTCTAAAGGAATTCAAAACGCAAAATTGCAAGGTCGTTTTGAAATTCGCCAAATACACAATAAAACCGTAATTTTTGATGCAGGGCATAACCCGCACGGTGTTGCTTTTTTATTAAATCAATTGCGAAATTTCCTAAAATACAATAAACAGTACACTGAAGTAGTCAGTGTTTTCTCAATGTTGGCAGATAAAGATGTGAAATCTGTCACAGAGTTATTGAAAGACACCATACAAATGTGGAAAATTGCGGCATTAACTGTTCCGCGTGCAGCACCAATTGAACAATTGGATCAAGCATTGCTAGGACAACAGGTGCAGCACTTTGACAGTGTGAAATTGGCTTTTAAATCAGCGCTCGATGAAACAAAGAATAATCAGCTGATTTTGGTATGTGGTTCATTTCATACCTTAGAAGCGGTATGGGAGTATTTGGAAGAATGTCAATGAATAGCAAACAGCGTTGGATGGGTGGCGTTGTTTTATTAGGTGGTGGTGTCCTTTTGGCAGCATTACTTCTTAAAGGCAAAGAAGAAATACATCAAAATAATATTAAAACACCAGAACTTGCGACACAATCTGTGCAACGTAATGCTGAAGGTGAGTTAGCTCAACCTCAGTCGTTAACGGTTGATGTTGAAACAGAAAAACGCTTACTGGAACAGCAACGTGTCGCACGTGAAAAATCAGTTGCTGAACAAGAAGCTCGTGCGGCTGAATTTTTAGCGATGCAGCAACAAGCCGAAGCCGATGCTGCACGTAAGGCCGCAGAAGAGTATGCTGCGCTGAATGCACATCGCAATGCCGCACAGCAAAGCTCGGACAACATTCCACCCGAATTGGTTGAAGATGAAAAAGCCAAGCAACAGCGAATTGCTGCGGACAAAGCGGCTGAACTAAAGAAGTTGGAACAGCAAAAGCTACAAGCCCATACTGAGGCTGAAAAAGCAGCTGCTGCAAAAAAACTGACTGAGCAAAAAGCCTTAGCAGAAAAGCAAGCGCTTGAAGATAAAGCCAAACGTGAAGCTGAGGCTAAACGTAAAGCAGAAGACGAGCGTAAGGCTGAAGCAAAAAAAGAAGCTGATCGTAAAGCAGATGCTGAGAAAAAAGCGGAAGACAAACGTAAGGCAGATGAAAAGCGTAAAGCTGATGAAGCCAAGAAGAAGGCGGAAGCTGAAAAAGCGCGTGATTTGCTTGAGCATGGCGATAAGCAATGGATGGTACAAGTGGCATTGGCTGCCAATGAAGCCAATGCAGATGCTCTGGCTGCCAAGCTTCGTGCCAAGGGCTATAAGGTCACTAAAAGTCCAACCTCTAAAGGTGTGCGGATTATGGTGGGGCCATCTAAAGACCGTGATACTGCCGATGCAGCCCGCAAGAAGATTACCTCAGATGCAAGCCTCGGCATGAAGTCCGCATGGGTGATTGACTGGGTGCCACTCGACAAACGTTAAGATCGGGTTTAATCCAATTGCCTTCACTAAGATGGATTCAA
>NZ_DKIK01000090.1:11149-12324 GCF_002454215.1 Acinetobacter sp. UBA6720 | reverse complement strand
AATCCATTTTATATTTTCAGGGCTAAATAAAGGCTCAATATTTTGCCAAATCGGATGAAAACCATAACCACCATGTTTCATCTCAGCCAAGGCATCAGCGGTAGACCAGTTTTGAAAAATAATGCGGTACATCGCCACGCTGGCGCCTGTGCGGTCTGAACCATGGTAGCAATGCAGTAAAACTTTTTGCTGATTTTGCTCTGCATGTTGAATTTTCTGCATCACCTTTAATAAATCGTCTCGGTTAATCGCCCATGTATGAATTGGGATATGCACCAGTTCAAACCCTTGGTTGGACAGTTTTTTTAGGTCTTGATTGCGCGAGCGTAAATTAATAATCACGTCAATTTGCTGTGCTTTTAAACTTGGAACTAAATCTTGATCGGGTTGCTCACTCCGAAAAACAGTTTCGCTGATTTGATAGAAGTTATGCGCAGGTTGGATCGACTGTCCCCAGTGTTGTGGGCGCTCTGTCTCTGGCAGCGCAGGTGTAGTCATACAGCCAGAAATACTGACACACAGAGAAAGCATAACAAGGTATTTGGTCATAGGATCAGGCTCTGATGGTATGAGAGTTCAACAGGGTCATGCGCACAAAAGATTTCGATACTGGGTTCAGACTGTGCCAATTGTTGAATTTTATGCAGGTTGCTTAAACGCTGTGAATTATCTTCGGCAAAAAATACTTCCAAGGCATTTAAGCTGCGAAGTTTGTTTTGAGGGTTGAGTTCTAAGTGAGAGTAGTAGGCATCACCGCAGAAGAGTTTCCAACCCTGTTGGGTTTTAATGGCAATGCCACAGTGACCTTCAGTATGCCCAAACAGCGGAATCAAAAGAATCTCATTATGAAATAAGTCAAACCCTTGCACTTGAGTCAAATTAAACCATGCGTCACCGTGGATCGGCTCAATAAAGTGCCAATGGCGATGCTGCTGAAATTGTTGTGTTTTATAGCGCGCTTTATTTTTTAATGATTTCAGGTTTTGTGCAGCATTATATTCGTTAGACAGAATATGCACCGTTGCGTTGGGAAAGTCAGAAATGCCACCTGCATGGTCAAAATCCAGATGTGAAACCAAAATATGTTTAACATCTTTCGGGCTAAAGCCAAGTTTTTGGATTTGTGCAATTGCAGTTAATTCTAAGTTTTGTTCAATTTTTCCAATCCGAGCCAC
>NZ_DKIK01000090.1:2558-11033 GCF_002454215.1 Acinetobacter sp. UBA6720 | reverse complement strand
CAGCCCTTGATCTGTTTCAACCAAAAGACAATGACACACCACCTTGGCTTGAAAACCTTTTTGGCCGAAGAGCGGAGCACAAACTGGACACATAGTGCCACAATGTAAATGGTGAATGTTATAAATCATAAAGTCATTTTTATCGTGTTGTTTGGACTGTTATAGCGGAAGATTTGAGTTTTAACAGTTTGATTTTGTTAAAGAGTCATGTGTGCCTGCTTTAAGCGGAAAAAAGCCTGTCGATTGACAGGCTTTAAAAAGTTCAAACTCGGCTCGTCATTAGAGTTTGAAACGATCATACAAGGTAACTCAGAACGCATTTTTATGGGGGAGTTTCCTCTTTGGATTGCTTGGAGTTCAGTGCCCATTTTTGTTTTCAATCGGTTTGCTCGGTCAAAACTTTGGGCTTCGCTTGTCTAGTGCAAGAGCAGAAGATTTTATCCTTGCTCAGGCTGTGGAGTCAGGCGTAAATACGGGGTGACTGCCTTATAGCCTTTCGGAAAGCGCTGAGCGATCTCCGCTTCATCTTTGAGTGATGGCACAATCACCACATCATCGCCCTGTTGCCAGTTTGCTGGGGTTGCAACTTTGTGATGATCGGTCAGTTGCAGTGAGTCAATCACGCGTAAGATTTCATGGAAATTACGACCTGTTGATGCAGGATAGGTGATAATCAAACGGACTTTTTTGTTTGGGTCGATAATGACCAAAGAGCGAACCGTTAATGTTTCACTGGCATTCGGATGGATAAAACCATATAGCTCAGACACTTTTCGGTCTTGGTCGGCAATGATCGGGAAGTTCACGGTAGTATTTTGGGTTTCATTGATGTCTTTGATCCAGCCATGATGTGACTCGACATCATCGACTGAGAGGGCAATGGCTTTTACACCACGCTTTTCAAATTCATCTTTGAGTTTTGCGGTAAAGCCAAGCTCGGTGGTACATACTGGCGTGTAGTCAGCAGGATGTGAAAAAAGTACTCCCCAGCTATCGCCTAAAAATTGATAAAAATCAATTTCGCCTTCGCTCGAAGCCTGTTGGAAATTGGGTGCGATATCGCCTAAACGTAAACTCATGGTAAACCTCAAATTATCTTTATGTCTATGGAATGAACATCACTATGGCGCAATTTCTTTTGCATGAAAAATAGTGTTTTATTATTTATTTATACAAAATACTCATAATGAGGCGGATAGCTGTTATGTATTGGATCATATTAAACTTGACTTCATTGTTGCTCTAGAGACCGTTTATTTGCATGTTTACTAACGGTATTTAAACGAAATTATTTCTGCTCTAAAGTGTGTAACTATATAGGATTGATCGCACATACGATCGGCTATAATTCTTTTTATGATTGATTTATATTGGTTTTTTAAAGTGATTCCAAAAATATAACAAATTTGAGCATTCCAACAATGAAAAAAATAGGTATCGCCCTGACTTTGTTGCTGTGTGGGTTCGCTTCAACTTATGCGCAAAATAGCGGGTAATTAAAACAAGCCCAAGTGAGTACTGCTCGTCAAACGCCACAACAAATTACAGACCAATATTTAGCGTCTCAAAAAAGTCTTACACAGCGGAAAGTGGCGCTGTCTCAGGCTCTCGAACGAGAGTTGGCTCGAGGTCAGAATGCGAAAAATATTTATCAAGTTGCTTGTGTACAGCTCGTTCCAATTCTCACTGCAATGCGAGTCAATGATGAGCAGCTTTTAGATTTTCTACAGAGCATGAATCCATGTCAGTCCAACAACGGAGTGAAAGGTTCGCTGCGGCAAAATCCAGCGCATGAAAGCAAAACCTTGAACAACTGCAAACAATTAAAGTCGCTACTTTAAAAAAGACTGTTGAATCCTGATGAGTTCGGATGAAATCTCTATGTCGGCTGTTTAAAATTTGTTACATTAGTTTGCCTTAGATTCGACGGGCTAGAAACAATGAATAGATTTTTTAAATGGTTTTGTGTAAAGCCCTTGTACTTCAAATTTCTAGCACCATAATAACGACTAAGAAAACATATTCATTTGACAAGCAAGATTTAGAGAGTCTATTCATGTTGGCAAGTCTGATCGGAGGAATCTTCGGTACCAAAAATGAGCGCGAACTCAAACGCATGCGTAAAATCGTAGACAAGATTAATGCGCTCGAGCCGACGATATCCGCTCTTGGCGATGCAGACTTATCTGCAAAAACTGAAGAATTTAAACAACGCTATAACAAGGGCGAAAGCCTCGATAAATTACTCCCAGAAGCATTTGCTGTCTGCCGTGAAGCAGCTAAGCGTGTAATGGGCATGCGTCATTACGATGTACAGTTGATCGGTGGTATTACCTTACACGAAGGTAAAATTGCAGAGATGCGTACAGGTGAAGGTAAAACCCTGATGGGTACCTTGGCGTGTTATTTAAACGCGATTAGTGCTCAAGGTGTTCACGTCATTACCGTGAATGACTACTTGGCACAGCGTGATGCTGAATTAAACCGTCCGCTATTTGAATTCTTGGGTTTAAGCATCGGGATTATCTATTCCATGCAAGATCCAACAGAGAAAGCTGAAGCCTATCGTGCTGATATTACTTACGGTACCAACAATGAATTTGGTTTCGATTACTTGCGTGACAACATGGTGTTCTCGCTTGCTGAGAAAAAGCAGCGTGGTTTGATCTATGCCATCATTGACGAAGTCGATTCGATCTTAATTGATGAAGCACGTACGCCGTTGATCATTTCAGGTCAAAGTGATGACTCTTCACAGCTGTATGCTGCAATCAACAGCATTCCACCCAAACTACATGCGCAGAAAGAAGAAAAAGTCGCGGATGGCGGTCATTTCTGGATTGATGAAAAGCAACGCTCTGTTGAAATGACTGAGGTTGGTTTTGAGACAGTTGAAAATGAACTGATTGAGATGGGCTTGTTGGCTGAAGGTGAAAGTCTATATTCATCGACCAACCTGAACTTGGTTCACCATGTGACTGCTGCCATTCGTGCGCATTACTTGTATCAACGCAATGTGCACTACATCATCAATGATGGTGAAGTGATCATTGTCGATGAAAATACAGGACGTACCATGCCTGGTCGTCGCTGGTCTGAAGGTTTACACCAAGCAGTTGAAGCAAAAGAAGGCTTGGAAATCCAGCCTGAAAACCAAACGCTTGCAACGACAACCTTCCAAAACTATTTCCGTCTATACAAAAAGCTTTCGGGTATGACTGGTACTGCCGATACTGAAGCTGCGGAAATGAAAGAAATTTATGGTCTAGATGTCGTCATCATTCCGACACACCGTCCAATGATTCGTCTCGACCAAAACGATTTAATCTATTTAAATCGTAATGGTAAATACAATGCGATTATTCAAGAAATTCAACGCGTGCATGAGTCTGGTGTAGCCCCAATTTTGATTGGTACTGCAACCATTGAGGCCTCTGAGATTCTGTCGGATAAATTGAAAGAAGCAGGCATTCAGCATGAAGTGTTGAACGCGAAACAACACGAACGTGAAGCGGATATTATTGCACAAGCGGGTGCACCGCGTGCGGTGACTATTGCAACCAACATGGCAGGTCGTGGTACAGACATTCTGCTTGGTGGTAACTGGAAAGCTTTACTGGCAAAAATTGAAAACCCAACCCCTGAAGATGAAGCGCGCTTAAAAGCAGAATGGGAACAAAGCCATGAAATGGTATTGAGTTCTGGTGGCTTACACATCATTGGTTCTGAGCGTCACGAATCACGTCGTATTGATAACCAGCTTCGTGGTCGTGCAGGTCGTCAGGGTGACCCTGGTGTGTCACGTTTCTATTTGTCTCTTGAAGATGACTTGATGCGTATCTTTGCGGGTGATCGTGTTGTGGGTATGATGCGTGCGATGGGCTTACAAGAAGACGAAGCCATTGAGCATAAAATGGTGTCACGTTCGATCGAAAATGCGCAGCGTAAGGTTGAGGCTCGTAACTTCGATATTCGTAAGAACTTATTGAAATATGATGACGTCAACAACGAACAGCGTAAAATTATTTACTCGCAACGTGATGAAGTTTTAGCAGAAAGCACATTGCAAGATTACATCGAAGAGATGCAACGTGATGTGATGAAAGGCGTGATTTCTAACTATATCCCACCTGAGTCAATTCATGATCAATGGGATATTGAAGGGCTTGAAAAAGCATTACGTGAAGACCTCGCGATTGATTTGCCAATCAACCAATGGTTGGAAGATGACCGTCGCTTAGATGAAGAATCTTTGGTTGAGCGTATTACTGATGAAGTGGTACAACGCTATCGTAATCGCCGTGAACAAATGGGTGATGAAACTGCAGTTATGCTGGAGCGCCACTTCATGTTGAACTCGTTGGATCGCCACTGGAAAGATCACTTGGCGGCGATGGATTATTTACGCCAAGGCATTCACTTACGTGGTTATGCACAGAAAAATCCTGAGCAAGAATACAAAAAAGAAGCGTATAACTTATTTGTAAATATGTTGGCGATTATCAAATCGGATGTTGTGACTGATTTATCTCGCGTACATGTGCCAACGGCCGAAGAGCTGGCTGAAATGGAAGCTCAAAAGCAAGCTCAAGCTGAAGCGATGCAATTGAACTTGTCACATGCAGACTTTGATGGTTTGTTGGCCGATGATCAAAGCCACTTCGCAGAAGTAGATGCACAGTACGAGCCAGTAGAAGAGTTTGCTGCACCTGCAAGTCGTAACGCGCCTTGCCCATGTGGTTCAGGTCTGAAATACAAACAATGTCACGGTAAAATCTAAATATTGCGTAATAAAAAGCAGAACTTTGGTTCTGCTTTTTATTGGAATGGCTAAAAAATTCTCATTGAGCTAAATTGCATATTGCTTATGATGCCAGCTAAAGCGTTGCAGAATGTGAATAGCAATTGCAGTCTTAGTCATTAAATGCTATTTAGTTGCTCATTATCTAAATCTCTAAAGTGGAAAGACAATGAAAAAAGTATTAAAACCAATCATGATCGTAGCTTTAGTGCTTCCAACTTTTGCACTTGCAGACACCACTACCGCAGCTAAAGTCCAACAAGCACGTGGCACAACCACAGCGCCTGCGGCACAGGCCAATGGCAATATTACGGTACAAAGTCCACGTACAGGCATTCGTTATACTTTTCCTAACCCTAATCAACGTCCTGTCGTATTACAAACAGCGGCTATTGCTCCGGTGAATGCAGTCACAGTGAATCGTATCGTGGCTTCAAATCCAGCACTTTCCCCTATAAGCCAAGAAAATGCTAAACAAGCACTGTTGTCTGAGTCGGCACAGCTTGCTTCAAATTAATCGTATTTTCAAATATAAAACCAATCTTCGGATTGGTTTTTTTATGTCAAAAATGAACTCACTTTGAAAAGTGAAAACAAACAAAGTCTTCTGCTCGATTTTTTCTGAAAATTCTAATAAGCTGTGGTTTTTCTAACAAATGAATTGGACGTTTAAAATGCCAGTAGGTGACGTATCAATGCCACAAATGCACGTGGTGAAAGGGGTGAGAATCGGAACGGCTGAAGCTTATGTGCGCTATCAGAACCGACGAGATCTTGTCATTTTCGAATTTGCTGAAGGAACCAACGTTGCGGGTGTTTTCACCCAAAATGCCTTTTGTGCAGCACCTGTGCATGTGTCTAAAGCGCACTTACAACAAGCAAATCCACGTTACCTTGTCATTAATACAGGGAATGCCAATGCAGGCACAGGTAAAACTGGTCTGGCTAATGCTCAAAGCACTTGCACAAAACTGGCTGAACTTGCCGGTGTAAAGGCGAACGAAATCCTGCCATTCTCAACTGGGGTAATTGGTGAGCAATTGCCTTTAGAACGTTTGTGTAGTGGTTTACAGCCTGCTTTAAATAGTTTGAGTGCTGACGCTTGGGTCGACGCTGCTACTGGTATTATGACGACTGACACAACTCCGAAAGGCGCATCTGAACAGTTCGAGCTAGATGGCATCATTTATACCATGACGGGTATTTCTAAAGGTGCAGGTATGATTCGTCCAAACATGGCCACCATGTTAGGTTATGTTGCAACTGATGCACCTATCAGCCGTAATTTGGTTCAGCAACTTTTGAGTGAAACAGCGAATGTTTCGTTCAACAGAATTACCATTGATGGTGATACTTCGACCAATGATTCATGTATCTTTGCAGCCACAGGAC
This sequence comes from Acinetobacter sp. UBA6720, assembly GCF_002454215.1. Classification (NCBI taxonomy): domain Bacteria; kingdom Pseudomonadati; phylum Pseudomonadota; class Gammaproteobacteria; order Moraxellales; family Moraxellaceae; genus Acinetobacter; species Acinetobacter sp. UBA6720. Next base: position 4,840 of record NZ_DKIK01000090.1, on the reverse strand, counting down.
AAGCTGGTGGTATTGAAATTCAGTCCACAAATGATCCACGTTATGCTGTAGTCTTAGATGTATTGACCCGTATAATGAAACGCCTTGCACAACTGATTGTACGCGATGGTGAAGGTGCAACTAAGTTTATTACGGTTGCAGTTGAAGGTGGGAATGATACACAAGAGTGTTGCGATATTGCCTATAGTATTGCGCATTCGCCTTTGGTGAAAACTGCAATTTTTGCATCAGATCCGAACTGGGGACGCATCTTGGCTGCGATTGGTTATGCGGGTGTTAAAAATTTAGATGTTGAAAAAATCCAAGTTTGGTTAGATGATGTGCAAATCTGTAAGGATGGTGGAGCGGCAGTTGATTACACGGAAGCAGAAGGTGCTCGTGTAATGTCGCAAGCGGAAATGACCATTCGTGTAGACCTTGGACGCGGAGCGGCGAAAGACACAGTCTATACCTGTGACTTATCTTATGATTATGTGAAGATTAATGCGGACTACCGCTCTTAATCTGAACATGCTCAAGAAAGCCTCCATTGGAGGCTTTTTTATCTTGAGTGCTTTTGAATGATTGGTCAAAAGCCTAAATGCCATTTGACCAATAAATTGAGTGTGGGAATTGCTTGTTGATAAGCATGAAGGGATGGATGAATGATGAACAATGCGACCAATTTAATTGCCAATGAAGCAAAATCAATTGTGCAGGCGCATTTGGACCGTTTGGGTGAGACCAAAGAGTCACAGCTGAGCGAGGAGGCAAAACAGGAAAAGTTTGCCCTAATCTTGGCTGAGCTGAAAAAACGCGATGCAGTTTTGGTAGCACATTACTATTGTGATCCAGAAGTGCAGGAATTGGCCGAATTAAGTGGTGGTTGCGTATCCGACTCATTGGAAATGGCACGTTTTGGTCGTGATCATCCTGCATCTACCTTAGTGGTGGCGGGCGTTAAATTTATGGGGGAAACTTCAAAGATTTTATCGCCAAATAAAACCATTCTCATGCCCACTTTGGAAGCCACATGCTCTTTAGATTTGGGCTGTCCAGTCGATGAGTTTAGCCAGTTTTGTGATGCACATCCTGATCATACCGTTGTGGTTTATGCCAATACTTCAGCTGCAGTGAAAGCCCGTGCCGATTGGGTAGTGACTTCAAGCTGTGCAGTTGAGATTATTGAGCACTTAGATAGTTTGGGTGAAAAAATTATTTGGGCGCCCGATCAGCATTTGGGACGTTATATCCAAAAGAAAACAGGTGCAGACATGTTACTTTGGGATGGGGCATGTATTGTGCATGAAGAGTTCCGTGCGCGCGGTATTGCTCAAATGAAAGCACTTTATCCAGATGCTGCTGTTTTGGTCCATCCAGAGTCACCTGAATCTGTGGTTGATATTGCCGATGCTGTCGGGAGCACATCACAACTGATTAAAGCTGCTCAGACTTTGCCACATGAGCGATTGATCGTTGCGACGGATCGGGGTATTTTCTACAAAATGCAACAAGCCGTACCCAACAAAATTTTAGTTGAAGCCCCGACAGCAGGTGAGGGTGCAACTTGTCGGTCTTGTGCACACTGCCCGTGGATGGCAATGAATGAGCTAGATGGGATTTTAGAGGTATTACAGCGCGGCGATCAGGAAATATTTGTAGATCCTGCACTTGCTGAGCGTGCAAAATTACCTTTAGATCGCATGTTAGATTTCAGTGCATCGCTAAAACGTTAAAATTTGTATAAAAAATGCCTGAAACGCTTGATTAATATACATTTGACGTGATTTTTTTATTTTTTTTAAATATAGGTGTTGACGTTATCAAGCGTCGCGCCTAGAATGCACACCGTACCGAACGAGATGTTCGATACGAAAAGCTGAGATGAATCGGAGCATAGCACAGCCTGGTAGTGCACCTGGTTTGGGACCAGGGGGTCGTAGGTTCGAATCCTACTGCTCCGACCAATTCTTCAAGGCAAGGTTTTCCATAATACCTCGTATTATTGGTCATGCGCCTGTAGCTCAGTTGGATAGAGCATCCGCCTTCTAAGCGGATGGTCACAGGTTCGAATCCTGTCAGGCGCGCCATTTGGTAGCTTGGTATATAAGAACCGAAACATGATGGTGGATGTAGCTCAGTTGGTAGAGCCCTGGATTGTGATTCCAGTTGTCGCGGGTTCGAATCCCGTCATTCACCCCAACTTTAAAAAGTTGAAATCGGAGCATAGCACAGCCTGGTAGTGCACCTGGTTTGGGACCAGGGGGTCGTAGGTTCGAATCCTACTGCTCCGACCATTTATT
>NZ_DKIK01000090.1:0-2473 GCF_002454215.1 Acinetobacter sp. UBA6720 | reverse complement strand
TTAAGCGGTTTTTTTATGCCTGAAATTTAGTGAAGTGCGTAAAAAAAGCCTTTGTGATGAAGGCTTAATTTAAGATACAAGCGAAGCAGATAATGCTTAAGGAATAATAATAATATTCACACGACGATTCAACGCTCGATTTTCTTCACTGTTATTTTCAACCAGTGGTTGTGAAGCACCACGACCAAGGGACTGAATATTTTGAGTTTTGAATCCTGTTTCAATAAAGATTTGACTGACGCTAGCTGCACGTTTTTCTGACAGTGTTTGATTATATGCTGGGTCTCCAATATTATCCGTATGTCCGACCACTTTGATTGTATTCAGATTATATTGTTGAAGTTGTTTTGATAGTGCCTCTAGCGGAGGCTTTTGAGCGGTTTGAATATCGGATTGGTCAAAGCCAAACAATAATTTTTCAGGCAGTCTCAGCGTCCAGCCTTCTTCGGTCAGGGTAAAGCCTTGTTTCTTCAACATGCGCGCCTGTTTATAGTTGAGATGTCCTAAACTGAGGCAGCCAGATAGGATGGTCATAAGACTTGTGACGATAATTAATTTATAAAGATGTTTTAGCATACGGCTTCCTAATAAATATCTTGACAGGGGGTGATATACCACCCTTGAGCTAAGTTTTTGGCTTTATACATGGCATTATCGGCTTCAGCAATCAGGTCTTCGGGTGTTGTTGCACATTTGGAAAAGGCCACGCCAATACTGAAACTGAAATAAATTTGTTGTTGGTCGAAATTCAGGGGAGCTCGGCTACATGCAATTAAGTGCTCACAGATCTGCTCTAAGTGCTCATAATGTTTGATATTGCGAACGAGAATAGCAAACTCATCTCCACCTAATCGTGCAACGACATCATAATTACGAACATTCTTCTTTAAGCGTAGAGCCATTTCTTTTAAAACTGCATCGCCTGCTAAATGCCCATAAGCATCATTAATATCTTTGAAATTATTATTATCAATAAAGAATAATGCAGTTTGATTTTCCTCTAGATTTTCAAACTGATTACATAAAATATTGTAGAAATAATGTCGGTTTGGTAGCTCTGTTAGTTGGTCGTGTAGAGCTTTATGAGATAGCAGTGAATTTTCGCTTTGTAGTTTTTCATTGGTGCGTTGCACCTTGTCTAGCAAATTGTTAAAAGCACCACTAATCACTCGAAATTCATAAATGGGTGAAGATGGTAGTCGGGCTTGGTAATTGGTATCAAGATTTAAACTTTCAACGGTGTTAACCATAGGTTGAATAGAGTGCATCAGTTTTCGATAGGTAGAATGTACTAACCACAGCATCACTAATAGAATAATAAAAATACCAATAGATAAGCAGATCAACATCTGAAAGAAAAAACTCATCAGTTGATTTGCACTACCATGAATAATCAAAGTACCGTACTGGTTATTTTTGTGCTTAATGCTTTGACTAACAGGATCTGCAAAAAAGACCCGATTAAATAGATTCTCCAGCCATGCAAACTCAGTTCGATTTTTGTACATGGCTGCAAGAGTATCGCCTTGCATGTCCTTTACCACAATTGCGCGTATTGGATACTGTTGAATGTGGTTGTTCAGTGTTTGTTGTAGTGTAATACGGTCATTAAAAATGACTGCGGGTTGGATTTGTTCACTTAGGGTTGCACTCAAGATATTTAAGCTTTGCTTGGCATAGGTGTTCATGGTGTAACTTGAAATAACAATAAAAATTAAGCTACAAATACCAAGTGTCAGTGAAAAAATTAGCAATTGGGACTGACTAAAAATCTTTTGTAAAGATGTGTTGTAGTGCTTACGAAACATTGTGTTAAGGCTCCGTAGATTTTGCTAATAATAAAACACGCGGATCTACATGAGCACGCGATTGAGAAAGGCTGCTTAAATTCACTTTAAAAGAAGTTCTAGTTTTACTTTGGTATAAACAAAAAGCACTGCCTAATTCACATTCAGCATTATTCGAACTGAATGTAAGGGGCGCATCTTTTAAACTATTAATAATATTTTGCTCTTCACGAGGTGTATATGTTGAGAAAAAGACTGCATTACACATCACTTTATTGAGTTCAGATAAGTTAATAGCTTGAATTTGGTAAGCGCTTTTGAGTTGCTGATTGACTTGTGCAAACTGATTAGAGAGTTGAGTGTTATTTAAAATACATAAAGAAACAGGATTTGGGGTATTCCATCGAACATAGCTTAAAATAGTCAATGTGGTCGTGGGGAGATTAAGTTGAGGTTGTGCCTGTACCTGTGAAATCATTACACAAGACAAGAGCACACAATAAATTCTGTATTTAAAAGCTGTCATTATTCATTTTGCTTGGCAGCGAGATAGAGCATATCTTAACGAAAAATAAACAAGGATAGTAAAAAATGCTTTAATAATCGTCAAAAACAACAAATTTGCCTAAAAAAAACTCACTCAAAATAATAATTGCTGCAAAGGGGTTGCAAGGGGATAGAAATGC
>NZ_DKIK01000036.1:382-3065 GCF_002454215.1 Acinetobacter sp. UBA6720 | reverse complement strand
GTGCCTTCAATCATCCATGTAAAAGTTTGCAAACCAATATGTGGATGTGGGCCAACATCTAAACCATCCCCTTGTGGGAAAGTTACAGGGCCAGCGTGATCTAAGAAACACCATGCACCAATCATTCGTTTATGGCGACTTGGTAGTGCGCGTTTGATGACCGTCCCTTGGCCTATTTCCGCACTTCTCAGTGGAAACTCTTGAATGAATTGATTTACGTATTTTTCACAGTCATCCGAATGTGATAGTTCAGTATAGTTATTATTCGTCATGTGCTTACTCATTACAGATCCATATATCCTAGATCATAACAAGCAGATTCCCAACTGCACATCCCTAAAAATAGAATGCTGATTCTTAAACTTGGGACAATATCTTGTGTTTTCAAAACCTAAGTAAAAGGCAATGCGTGGATGTAAAAATGTTGTTACATCTTTATAAGGTGTGTTTTCTCCCTGTTAGAGTGATTTAGAAATGATGAACGGTTATACATTTTAGCCAAATTCAGAAGTTTTCTTCATCGAAACAGTGTTAGCTTATTATTTACTAATTTGTGACTATTTCATAAATCTGAGAAGACGTAATAATTTCTACTGCTTTAGGTTTTTCCAAATTGATAGATGAGAGGAACTCTATCATTTCATCAAATGAGATTTCATCCCCTAGTACAATGTCATCAATTCCTAAAAGGTCACCCTCTTTTAACTTTTTTTCTAATCTTAGGGCTTCAGGTTTATCCATAGTAACTAAGTAACACCTAGCCTTACGGTGTACATACTTTAATGATACAGCTTCTAAATCAGCCTGCTTATATCTCTCTCTTAAGGATGTTTTAGCCGAAATCGCTATTGGACCAAATTCTTTACTATAAACAATCAGATCAAAGTTAACGTTTGGTACAAAAACAACATTTGCTTGAGAAAAAATTGGCCCGATTCCGCTCTCAAGCATTACTGTCGCAATAATTGCCTCAAATACTTTACCATTAATATTGTTATTGTTTGGACAATTGTCTTTATATGCTTTCCATAGAACTTGTAGTTGTTCATGCGGTTTTAGATTTTGAATATCTAAACTCTTTTCAAGAACCAGTTTAAAAGCTTCATATACAGCCCCTTTCTTTACAATGTTATATTTATTTAATAAGTGTGAATTGTTCTGCACTTAGTTTTTCCTTAATCTTTTTATAGAATGCTTCTATGGCGTCAACTGATACAGAATTTCCTAACTGCTTCATTGCCTCTATTTCAGATACAGGAAAAATAAAATCTGAAGGAAACCCTTGCATCAAAAGGCCTTGTTTAGAAGTTAAACGTCGAATCTCACCATCAACTTTATAAAACTCCCAATTTCGTCGATCACCATAAACTGATCCACGCCCACCAACTCGTAGTGTAAAGCCAACTTCTTTTTCACAATTCCCCGAAAAAATATCACTCATTGTATATTTCAAGGGAAGCTTTTCTGGTAGCTCTATTTGGGTTACACCATCTCGAAAACCAATCATAAAAAGACGAGGCCGATGTTGTGGTAAACCATAGTCGCTTGATTTTACAACAAAACTTTGAAAGCTATAACCAAGAGCCTCAAGTTTTTCTTGAATAACTGAGAAAGTACGCCCATTATCGTGCTTAAGCAATCCGCGTACATTTTCCAAAAAATAGGCTTCTGGTCTTTTTTCTTCTAAAATTTGCAAAATATTAAAAAATAAAGTTCCTCTGACATCATCGAAACCCTTTTTTTGTCCTGCTTGACTAAACGGCTGACATGGAAAACCCGCACACAAGATCTCATGATCAGGAATGTGTTGTGGTTCAATTAATGTAATATCACCATGCCAAGCATCTACATCCAAACTATGATTGGCTAAATATGTTTTCTTAGCCTTTTCATTAATTTCAGACGCAAAAACACATTGTGCGCCTTGTCGCGCAAGGGCTAGATGGAAACCACCTATCCCTGCGAACAAGTCAATAAAGCGAATTTGTTGCATTTGATCGAAAAACTGCAACTGTTGCACTTACTTTATTCCCATTCAATCGTTGCTGGTGGCTTAGACGACACGTCATACACAACACGAGAAACATCTTTAATTTCGTTCATGATACGCGTTGAGATTTTATCGACAAGATCATAAGGAAGATGTGCGAAACGTGCTGTCATAAAGTCAACCGTTTCAACGGCACGAAGTGCAATCACCCATGCATAACGACGACCATCACCTACGACACCAACAGATTTCACAGGTTGGAATACAGCAAAGGCTTGTGCAGTTTTATCATACCAACCACTTGCACGAAGCTCTTGCATGAAGATGTCATCTGCAAGACGTAAAATGTCTGCATATTCTTTCTTCACTTCACCCAAAATACGCACACCCAAACCTGGGCCTGGGAATGGATGACGATATAGCATTTCATGCGGTAAGCCTAAAGTTGTACCTAAACGACGTACTTCATCTTTAAACAAATCACGGATTGGCTCAACCAATTCAAAAGCTAAGTCATCTGGTAAACCGCCCACATTGTGGTGAGATTTAATCACATGTGCTTTACCATTTTTGGTTGCAGCAGATTCGATCACGTCTGGGTAAATCGTCCCTTGTGCAAGGAAGTTTACGCCATCAAGTTTACGCGCTTCTTCAGCAAAAACTTCAATGAACTCACGACCAATGATTTTACGT
>NZ_DKIK01000036.1:0-218 GCF_002454215.1 Acinetobacter sp. UBA6720 | reverse complement strand
CAAGTCAATTGATCACCAATCGCACGGTGTAAAAGCGCAGCAACCACTGATGAATCAACACCACCCGACAGACCTAAAAGAACTTTTTGATCGCCAATTTGTTGACGTAATTGTTCAACGCGTAGATCGATGATGTTTTCAGAGTTCCACAGGCTACGACAGCCACAAATGCTGTGTACAAAGTTCGATAATAACTCTGCACCTTTTGCAGTGTGCGT
>NZ_DKIK01000132.1:0-5152 GCF_002454215.1 Acinetobacter sp. UBA6720 | reverse complement strand
CTTATCAGTATCTGGTTTTTGGTTTGGATTAACCTCATTCAAAAAATAGAGCTCAGCTTTTCATTGAAGCAGGTTGATGAAATCGTTTAATCACGCACCGTAAACGTCTAAGTACCTATAGCAAGAGAACATGAATCTGGCAGCTTAGGGATTGAGTTGTCGACGAGCATGTTTTAAAGCCGTTCTTAAGCCTTCTTCAAGGGTTGGGTGATAAAATGGTTTTTCCAAAATTTCATCGATAGTCAATTCTTCTGCAATCATCCATGCCAATAAATGGGCCAAATGTTCAGTAGACTCTGTGAGTAATTCAGCACCCAGTAGCTTTCGGCTACTTCTATCTACATAAACCTCGATGGCCCCATAGTTTTTACCCAGAACCAATGCACGTCCTTGTTTTGCATAGGATACTTCGCCGATGACAAAATTGATATTTGCACTTTGTAGTTGCTTAAAGTTTTGTCCAACCATTGCCATTTCTGGGTTGCTAAACACGATGCCTAAAGGTGTTAGAGTTTTGCATGATTCTATAGTGGGGAAGTTCAATGCATTTTTAACCGAAACTTTACCTTCGTGTGCAGCTTCATGTTGCAGAGGGGTGTCGGTATGTGCATCGCCAATGATAAAAATCGGGTAGTCAGCGAGTTGTTTTGTCTTAGGATCAACAGGTAAATGTTTTAAGTCTGTGAATGATGTGTCGATATTTTCGAGTTTAAGCGTATTTAAAAGACTACTTCGTCCAGTAGCAACCAGTAAATAATCGACGTTAAGTGTTTTAGGCTGATCATTTTCAGTAAAACTAAGTTCAACTTGATCGTTTGTATACTTAACTTCAGTGGGTAAAACTTCGAACTTGATTTCAAGTTCATCGCCAATTTCTGTTTGTGCCAATTGCTGTAATTTAGGACTGGTCAGAACGCCGACTTTACGGCTACGTGCAAAGACCGTGGTATTGACACCAAGTCGTTGCATGGCTTGCGCGAGTTCAATCGCGATGACGCCGCTCCCAATAACGGCTAAGGAGTTAGGTAAAGCATCAAGTTCAAAGATTTGATCGGAGGTGGTAAGTCGATCACCGAGTTCATCTTTCCACATTGGGTTAAAACTTGGTGTGGAGCCTACAGCTAAAATAAAGCTTTTGGCTTGGTAGAGTTGCCCATTCACTTCGACCGTTTTTGCATCGACAAAGTGAGCACGGCCTTGAACTTTATGCGACTTAGGCCAGCTCTCTACGGTTTTAAGGGTACTAGAGGTAAAGCGATCGCGGAGTGCTTGTACGTGTTTCATGACCTGACTGCGGTCAATTTTTGATTCTACTTTTAATCCGACACGATCCGCATGTTGAATATCATGCATGCGATTGGCTGTAGAAATAAGGACTTTTGAGGGCATACAGCCGACACGTGCACAAGTGGTGTCCCACGGTCCATCATTAATGATTAATAGATTTTGTGTGGACTTAATGGCTTGTTGGTAGGCTGCAATACCCGCAGTTCCTGCCCCAATAATAATCAGATCATACATAACACAGAGTTTACCTAAGCAAGATTACTCTATAGTTAACATATTCATGGGGTTTGGGGATTATATTTTGTAAAAAATGGCATGGATTGCCGTCATTATTTATAAACTGCTACCAACGCTGACGCCAACAGTAGGTCGAACATGCATGGAACTACATGCAGTTATAAGTGTACAACAGAGTAAAAGAAGAAAGAGCTTATTCATGCAGTAGTCCTAATTGTTTGGCTTGATGAAAGAGCCGACTTGAACGTTCACCACTTTTACAGACCATTAAAATGGGTTTAGGGAGCTCATTATAATATTTAGCAAATTCAATCACGTCTGTTTCAGAAATTTTACTGCTGGTAACTGGTTGGTAAATCACACTGACTTTCGCTTGCTCTGCGATACTTCGTAGTTGCTCAACGCGAACGGTATTGCCTTGTTCTTGATCAGGTCGGTTGACAATGACTGACTTAAAACCTTGTTTCATCAATTGTTGAAACTTATCTGTGGTCATTTGTCCTGAAACACTCAGTTGCGGACTCAGTGACTGACTGAGTGTTTCCGTTGCTGCCCAAAGTGTACTGCTTGCTAAAAGCAGAGCAGTACAGATGACGTGTTTAAACAACCGTTTAGTCATCTAACAGATCCATTTGTTTGGCAAGTTGGTACAAGTTATTTGAGCGATTACCTGTACGGCAGAACATGAGAACAGGTTTTGGAAGTTCATTAAAGTGGTTGGCAAAAGTGCGAACATCCATTTCGGTGATTTGACCAGCAACTACAGGTTGGTAGACATAATCCAAGCCTGCTACACGTGCAGCTTCCTCGATTTGAGCGCTGGTCGGTTGTTCTGGGCCACCTTCCATATCTGGGCGGTTATTGATCACAGATTTAAACCCTTTTTCAACCACTTGAACCAAATGTTCAGGACCAATTTGACCTGCAAAGCCTACATTTTCACTCATCCTGTCACTCCAAAATTAAGATAATCGAGATATGCTTTATGATAGCATTAAGCTGAAAGCTCAGCCTATGCTGTTGAAATATTTATAAGCGATTACAACCATAAAATAACGCAATGGAGCAGGTATGCACGCCTATACCGTTGAACCGCTGTATGTGAAAAGTGGCCAAGAGGTCATTGCTGCAGATTTTTACCGTCCGAAAACTGAAGAGAAGCCCGCAGTGATTTTGATGGCTCATGGCTTGGCTGGGCTTCGCCAATTCAAACTGATTCAATTTGCGCAACGGTTTGCACAAGCGGGCTATGCGGTCGTGTTATTCGACTATCGTTATTGGGGGGGGAGTACGGGGCGCCCAAGAGAGCTGGTGTCGATTAAAAAGCAGCTCGAAGACTGGCGCACCATGATTAACCATATCAAAGAGCGTAAGTCGATTGATAGCCGACGTATTGTGCTGTGGGGGACGGCACTCAGTGGTGGATACGTACTCGATATTGCTGCAGAGTTCAAAAATGTTCAGGCGGTGATGGCACAAGTGCCTTTTGTCGATGGTGTTGAAAGTGCCAAGCTTTACCCGTTACAGCAACTCCCGAAAGCATTAAAGCTGTCCAGCCAAGATTATATGGGGGGCAAAGTTGGTTTAGCGCCAACGACTTTACCCGTAGTTGACCCCCGAAAGCTGTGTTTTATGCCAACCCAAGATGCGTATTTGGGTTATCGTTCGATTATCAATCCAGACTATTATTGGAGTGGTGAGATTCCCGCACGACTTTTTTTTAATTTAATCCGTTATCGTCCGATTCAAAATGTACGGCAAATTAATATTCCTGTACTTTTTATTGCAGCAAAACATGATAGCCTCATACCTATTGAGTCGAGTCGTGAAGCGGCGACCAATATTGCTCCCTTTGTTCAATATCATGAATGGGAGATGCAACATTTCGATATTTATCATGCCACCTGGTTTGAAAAAGCCATTTCGACCCAATTAGAATTTTTACACCAACATATTGGAGTCAATTAAATGATTATCGTCTGTCCGACCTGTATGGCAAAAAATCGTGTCCCTGAAGAGAAGCTGAATGCTAATCCGAGTTGTGGTCAATGTCATGCTACGCTTCTGCCTGCTACACCTATTGAGTTGAATGAACAAAACTTTAGTCAGTTTATTAGCCATAGTGATTTGCCTGTATTGATTGACTTATGGGCAGAGTGGTGTGGTCCTTGTAAAATGATGGCACCGCATTTTGCTGAAGTGGCGAAACAAAATCCACAAGTGATTTTTGCCAAAATTAATACTGAAGAATCTCCACGATTAAGTAGTGCCTTTAATGTGCGAAGTATTCCAACCTTAGTTTTAATGAATAAAACTACTGAAATTGCTAGAATAAGCGGCGCGCTCCGTGCGCCACAATTGCAACAATGGTTAGATCAACAGTTGCAAGCCCAGTCATAACGAAAATTGGAGTCAACGTGTCAGAGATTCATGTGAAACCAGAAGGGATGCTATCTCTTCAAACGATTGCAATGCCAGCTGATACCAACTGGAGTGGAGATGTGTTTGGTGGTTGGATTGTGTCACAAATGGATTTGGCCGGCGCAATTCACGCAGAACGCTTTAGTAAAGGGCGTTGTGCAACGATTTCAATTAATCAGATGACGTTCTTAGTCCCAGTGAAAGTTGGTGATGTCATCAGTTGTTATACCAAACTGTTAAAAGTGGGCAATACCTCGATTCAAATGGAAATTGAAGTGTGGGATAGCCATGACAGTTCACGTCCGCCTGTACGTGTGACTGAAGGTGTCTTTACCTTTGTTGCGGTTGATGTCAAAGGTAATAAACGTCAGATTCCAGCGGATGTTAAAGAAAAGTTTCTTGCGAGCCAATCCAACTAAGGTTTGAGTCGGTCTGCAAAAAAAGCCAGTGTCATCACTGGCTTTTTTATTATTATTCCACACAGTCCGATGGATTAAAACATGGTATTGCGGTTGGCGGACTCCGCGGGAATGCTTTGTATCACATCCCAATGTTCTACAATTTTGCCTTGTTCGACGCGGAAAATATCGACAACGGCTTCACCACGATCTTGTGCATTTTGAGTGGAAAGTACATGGAGCACCACCAAATCACCTTCGGCCACGACACGTTTGATGGTATTTTTTGCATCTGGATGTTCCTTAAAATACTGGGTGAAATAGTTTACAAAAGGCGCTTTTCCGTCTGCAACATAGGGATTATGTTGAATATATTGTGTACCAATATAGCGGTCTGAATAGGTTTGAACCTGATGTTTGCTAAAAACCCCTTCATAAAAGTCCACCACAATTTTTTTATTCTGTTCGGTCAGAGCAGAGGCAGAATGGTGACTCGGCGTTGTTGAAACCGATGTATTGGATGGGTTGTGTTGTTGGCAGGCAACAAGCCCTAAAGAAAATAGGGTCGTTGCTAAAATTAGTCTTTTTTTCATTAAGTCAGCTCAAATATTCATATTATGTAGCATGATTTTGAGCTGAGTTGAAGCAAAGATATAGTAAGTTTTAGTCGCGGCTTTAGCGTATTGTTGTAAATTTTATACTTACCAAACAGTAAGTTATATTTACATTCTTATTTTTTTAATGATGCTTTATCGAGCCAAGCCCATAACATTTCACATTGAACAGGTGCTTCACCCGATTCATCCATT
>NZ_DKIK01000077.1:0-4017 GCF_002454215.1 Acinetobacter sp. UBA6720 | reverse complement strand
GACAGGCTTGATGTTTGGTCGTTTCGGGAATTTTATTGGTGGTGAACTTTATGGTCGCCAAGTTCAAGATCCGAACTATGCATTTGGTATGATTTTCCCAACTGACCCTTTAGGTTTGGTTCGTCATCCATCGCAAATCTATCAAGCAATCTGTGAAGGTCTGATCCTATTTATCGTTTTATGGTGGTTTAGCTCTAAACCTCGCCCTAGCATGGCAGTATCTGCTTTGTTCTTGGTTGGTTATGGAGTCGCGCGTTTCTTTATGGAATTCTTCCGTCAACCTGATGCAGACCAAGGTTTTATCTTATTCGGCTGGATGACCAAAGGACAGATTCTCAGCTTCCCAATGATCATCATTGGACTCTGGATGATTTGGTATGCCTACCGTAAAAATATCTATGATTGGCAAATAACCAAATAAAAATGATGGGAGCTGATGCTCCCATTTTTATGGATTTTTTATTATATAAATTATATTGTTAGCTTAAACAAATATGAGACAACAATATGAGTCACTTTATTTCAACCTATATAGACCGTATTAATCATCGTTATCGACTTGGCAATGCGACAGAACATACCTTTCGTGGCGATCTTGCCCAACTGATTGAATCGATAGTCCCAGATATTACTGCGACCAATGAACCTAAAAGGCAATCTTGTGGCGCACCTGACTATATTTTGACAAAGAAAAATATTCCCATTGGGTTTATTGAAGCAAAAGATATCGGTGATAAAGACTTAGACGGATTGAAAAAGACAGGAAATAAAGAACAATTTGATCGTTACAAAGCATCATTAAACAATCTTATTTTTACGGACTATCTCAATTTTCATATTTATCAGGATGGCGTATTTATCACTAAAATCGCCATTGCTGAGGTGACTGGCAATCATATCCGAGCGCTTCCTGAGAACTTTACTGTCTTTGAAAATCTCATCAAGAATTTTTGTACCCATATTGGACAAACCATTAAAAGTCCTAAAAAACTTGCAGAAATGATGGCAGCAAAAGCGCGTCTACTTTCTGATGTGATTGAAAAAGCCTTAACCAGTGATGAAGATAGCTTTGAGGACAGTACATTAAAAGACCAAAAACAAGCCTTTAAACAAATCCTGATACATGACATTAGCCCGAAAGGTTTTGCTGATGTATATGCTCAAACTATTGCTTACGGTATGTTTGCCGCACGTTTACATGACCCGACCTTAGCGACTTTTAGCCGACAGGAAGCGGCGGAACTGATTCCTAAAACCAATCCATTTTTACGCAAACTATTTGGCTATATTGCGGGCCCTGATATTGATGACCGTATTAAATGGATTGTCGATAGCTTGGTTGATGTTTTTCTACATTGTAATGTACATGAAATCCTTAAAAATTATGGGCGTTCCACCAAAATGGAAGACCCGATTATTCACTTTTACGAAACTTTCTTGAGTGAATATGACCCCAAATTGCGTAAAGCTCGTGGCGTTTGGTACACCCCTGCCCCAGTGGTCAATTTTATTGTGCGTGCAGTGGATGATATTTTAAAAACTGAGTTTGGATTATCACAAGGTTTAGCCGATACCAGTAAAACCACGATTGAAGTAGAAGCAACAGGTACAGCCATTACCAAAGGTAAAGCCAAAGGCAAGCGTATTACCGAAACCAAAGAAGTGCATAAAGTGCAAATTCTTGACCCTGCCACAGGTACAGGGACGTTTCTTGCCGAAGTGGTGAAACATATTCATCAAAAATTTGCAGGTCAGCAAGGCATTTGGAGTAACTATGTCGAAAGCCATTTATTACCACGTTTAAATGGTTTTGAGCTGCTCATGGCAAGTTATGCGATGGCGCATTTGCAACTTGATTTGTTGCTAACCGATACAGGTTATAAACCCAAGCAAGCGCAACGCTTACGAGTGTATTTAACCAACAGTTTAGAAGAAAGCCACCCTGATACAGGCACACTATTTGCCAACTGGTTAAGTAGCGAAGCCAATGAAGCCAACCATATAAAACGTGATACCCCAGTCATGTGTATTTTGGGGAATCCGCCGTATTCTGTAAGTTCAACCAATAAAGGTGAATGGATTCAAAACCTTATTGCAGATTATAAAAAGGATTTAAACGAACGAAAAATTAATCTTGATGATGATTACATTAAATTTATTCGCTATGGTCAATATTTTATTGAAAAAAATGGTGAAGGTGTTTTAGCCTACATTTCTAATAATAGCTTTATTGATGGGATTACCCATCGTCAAATGCGTAAAAATTTACTTGAAACCTTTGATAAAATTTACATTATTGATTTACATGGAAATACTAAGAAAAAAGAAACCACACCTGATGGTCATAAAGATGAAAATGTTTTTGATATTATGCAGGGTGTAAGTATTAATATTTTTGTAAAAACAGCTAAAACCACAAAACTTGGCAAAGTTTTTCATTATGATGTATATGGTAAACGTGAAGATAAATATGATTTCCTTAAAAATAATGCACTACCTAATATAAAATTTAAAAAATTAAATTATGATATGGAAAACTACTTTTTTGTACCTAAAAATTTTTCAGATGATGATAAATACAAAAAAGGATTCAAAATGGATGAATTATTTAATTTATTTTAATTCTGGATTGCAGACTAAAAATGATATTTTTACCATTCAACACAATATTAATGACATCAAAGAAATTATTTCAGATTTAAAAAATATATCCGAGTCATCATTAAAAGAAAAGTATAGTCTTCCACCAGATAGACCAAGTTGGAATATATCATCAGCTAAAGAAGACGTGATGACAAATTTTGGACAAGTTTTTAAAATACACTTTAAACCTTTTGATATTAGATACTCTTATTACACAGGTAAATCTAGTGGATTTTTAGGCAGACCTAGAAAAGAATTAACCGATAATTTATTACAACCCGATAATATTGCACTCGCCACACTTCGACAAATTGCAGGTACAAAACAAACATGTGTAGTCATGCTCACCAAAACTGTGATGACAGATAGAGCCATGTATAGCACCAATGGGACACCGTATTTATTCCCCCTTTACCTTTACAACGACAATATACAATCAGATTTAGAAGAACAACCGATTCGCAGCCCCAATTTAAACAGAGAAATTGTCGATAAAATCGCTAAAACGATTAGCCTAACCTTTACCGATGAAAAAGAAAACATTAATGGTACTTTTGCCCCAATAGATATTTTAGATTATATTTATGCAGTGCTACACTCACCCAATTATCGAGAAAGCTATAAGGAATTTCTAAAAATCGACTTTCCACGCGTGCCCTATCCAACGCATACCAAAACCTTTATTGAATTGGTCAAACTCGGCGGCGAACTACGGCGCATTCACTTGCTCGAAAGTCCAAGTGTTGAACAATACATTACTCAATATCCAGAAGACGGCAGCAATATCGTCGAAAAACCAATCTATAAACATGGCAATGTTTACATTAACGACACGCAATACTTTGCCAATGTGCCTGAAGTGGCATGGACTTTTTATATTGGCGGTTATCAACCTGCTCAAAAATGGCTCAAAGACCGTAAAGATCGGGCTTTAGATTTTGAAGATATTTTGCATTATCAAAAAATCATTGTTGCGTTGACCGAAACAAATCGGATCATGCAAGAAATAGACACCGTATTAGTAGAGATATAAAAATAAAAGCCATAGCGGAAAACTATTCTGCTATGGCTTTTATTTTATCACTTTGCAGCCAACGCCTTGACCACTTCACCTAAACGTTTACCTTGCGCTTCGCATAATACTTTTTCATCTGCACTCAAACTTTGATCATGACGAGGGCCACTGACATGACTTGCCCCATAAGGTGTACCGCCTGTTTTGGTATTTGATAATGCAGGGATTGAATTAGGTAGACCTAAAATGATCATGCCGTGATGAAACAAAGGAGGCAGCATTGTTAGTAATGTACTTTCCTGTCCACCATGCATCGAACCAGAAGAAGTGAATACACAGGCAGGTTTATTATGTAATGC
>NZ_DKIK01000046.1:0-16144 GCF_002454215.1 Acinetobacter sp. UBA6720 | reverse complement strand
ATGTGGTTTCCACTCTATGCAGCCAGTTATGCCACACCGCAGTTTGCTCAGTATCAGGCCATTCAACACTATTTCAACCAAATACAAAGCAGACCTGCCTTCAATGCTGCAATGGCACGCGGGCAATGGTCTGCTTCCTATTTTGAAGACTATTGGTCTATCACGCAGTAAGTTCTACTTAGGCAGACTTTCTAGAGTTAACTTGCCCTTTAATCACGGCTTTCACATTACCTTTTAAATAATTAAAAAACACTTTGAGCGGCGACAGTTTCGGATTTGGTTGTTGACCTTCTGCGATATCCTTAAATTGCGCGGCGTACCAGATCACTTCCATAATCGCCATTTTATCAATCATCGAAATACCCGTTTTAATCTTATCGACTGCATAACGGACATCTTGCCCTGCAATTAAACGGTTGGTCACATCGGGTTCTACCGCAAACGGGCGTGCCATCCCAATAAAATCACACGCACCACTTTCTAAGGCTGCATTCATACCAGCCACAGTGCGAAAACCACCTGTCACCATCAACTTACACTGGACATATTCACGAATTTTTTCAGCAAATTCTAGAAAGTAAGCCTCACGTGCAATGGTCGATGCCTGACGTTTTTCTTGCTTCACCCCTGCCATCGCAGGTGCTTCATAGCTACCACCTGAAATTTCAATCAAATCAATCCCAGCCGCATCAATAGCTTTAAATGTCGCAATGACATCTTCTTCCGAAATCCCGCCACGCTGAAAATCTGCTGAATTAAGTTTGACCGAAATAATAAACTGATCCGAAGTCGCTGCACGTACCGCTTTATAAATTTCCAATAAAAAACGCATGCGGTTTTCAGCAGAACCACCCCATTGATCTTGGCGTTTATTGGTCAATGGCGATAAAAACTGGCTGATGAGATAACCATGTGCACCATGTAATTGCACGCCTTCAAAGCCTGCTTTTTCACAGATTGCAGCTGAAGTTGCAAAGCGCTGGATAATATCGAGGATTTCATCTTCACGAAGCGCTCGCGGCGTTCCAAAGCTCATTGCTAAAGCTGGACTAAACGGAACTGCTGAAGGTGCAACCGTTTCCTTATTTAAGCCCTTTGGGCACTGACGACCTGGATGTGACAACTGCACCAATTGCACCATGCCATGTTTTTTACCAATCGCAGCCCATTGTTTTAAGGGTTCTAAGTCACGTTCGGTTTCAATCACCACCACACCCGGCTCATTTTTAGCTCGGAAGTCCACCATCACATTACCTGTAATGGCACAGCCTAGGCCTCCCTTTGCCCAAGCCTCATACAAACCTAAATGCAAATGATTCGGCTGACCTGCATGATTGGCCAGTGCTTCACTCATCGCCCCTTTAATCATCTTATTTTTAAAATGGACCTGCCCAATGTCGATTGCGCTTGCAAGCTGGCTCATGAAAATTCATCCTTTAATATTTTTAGTGTTTTTACTCTATGTGTTTTTTGGCGACAGTCAAGAAAATTTGACAATTCATTTTGTCAAAATCTTCAACCTTTTATTTACTAAAATAATTTTACTGATACTGACTGGCTTGAATCAGTCGGCGCGTATAGTCAGACTGCGGTTGCTCAAAAAGCTGTTCCGTGGCTTGTACCTCTACTACTTTGGCATGTCGTAAAACCAAAACGTGTTGGCAAAGTGCTCGTACCACTTGTAAGTCATGACTAATAAACAAATAGCTGATGCCCTGCTCCTGTTGTAGACGGCGTAATAAAGCCACGATCGAACGTTGCGTACTTCGGTCTAAAGCCGAGGTTGGCTCATCTAAAATCAATAGTTTTGGTTGAAGTATCAAGGCTCTCGCCAAAGCCACACGTTGCCGCTGTCCGCCAGATAGCTCATGTGGATAATAGCTTTTAAATGTGACTGGTAACTCCACCTGAGATAAGACATTCTCAACAAGCTGTGTCCTCTCGAACAAGGACAAATGTTTTAAGGTCAGACCTTCCATGATAATTTGCTCAACACTCATGCGTGGATTCAAACTTGCAAACGGGTCTTGAAACACGATTTGAAAATCACCGCGAAGTGGACGTAATGCTTTTTGCGAAAGTTGGTTTAAATCATGTTCTCCAAACTGGATCTGTCCTCGACTTTCAATCAACCTTGCTACAGCAAGTGCCAAAGAACTTTTGCCTGCACCACTTTCCCCCACCACGCCCAAAGAATGTCCTTGAGCCAAGCTTAAGTCTAAAGCTTCAATCGCAGCACGATACTGCGTCGTTCGATTCAACCAGCCTTTTTTAATCGGAAATTTGACCTCAAGTTGTTTTAAGCTGAGTAAAGGTGCTGCATTTTGTACGCTAATGGCTTGACCAAAAGAATGATTGAGTAAGTTTTGAGTATAAGTAGACTGCGACTGCTCAAAAATTTGCGCAACCTTCCCCTGCTCGATGACCCTACCTTGATGGATGACCACGACATCATCAGCATAGTGTTTCACCAAGTTGAGGTCATGGCTAATCAAAATCATGGCCATCTTATGACGCTGTTGTAAAGACTTGAGCAAGTCTAAAATTTGAACTTGTAACATGACATCTAGTGCTGTGGTGGGTTCATCAGCAATCAAAATATCAGGCTCTTGCACCAGCGCCATAGCAATCATGACCCGTTGGCGCTGTCCACCAGACAACTCATAAGGAAAACGTTGCAACACACTTTCCGGATTTGCAATACCCACGTCCTCTAGCAAGGCAATTACACGCTGCCGAGCTTGCGTTTTCGACCAGCCCTGTAACCATAGAGTCTCAGCAATGATCTTTTCCACCCGATGTAAAGAATTCAAGGCGGTCATCGGCTCTTGAAAAACCATCGCGATTTTTTGCCCACGAATCGGCCTAAATTGTGCATCGTTCAGCGCTAGGAGATTTTTTCCATCTAACAGTACTGAGCCTTGCACTTGCAATGTTTTCGGCAATAAACCCATCAAGGCTAAAGCGCTGATTGATTTTCCCGAACCGCTCTCTCCAACCAACGCTAAAGTCTGCCCAGCACGCAGTTCAAAACTGAGCTGATCGACCAACACCCTTTCTGTACTTTGAATGCTCAGTGCATTCACTTTAAGTATCGGTGCTGTACTATTGGCGTCTAGGGTCAAATGCATCGCGCAAAGCCTCCCCGATATACATCAGCAACGCAAGCACAATGGCCAAGCTAAAAAAGCCAGACAGTGCCAACCACGGCGCATTTAAATTATTCTTCCCTTGTAACAAAAGCTCGCCCAGTGATGCCGCATCAGGCGGTAGGCCATAACCCAAGAAATCCAGTGCTGTTAACGCAGTAATATTGGCAGTTAAGATAAAAGGAAGTTGTGACAAGCTAGAGCTGATGGCATTGGGTAAAATATGCCGAAAGATAATAGCTCGGTTGGTGACACCTAAACTCCGTGCTCCACGAACATAATCCAACTGGCGCGCTCTTAAAAACTCAGCACGTACCAATGGAACCAAAATCGTCCAACTGAATAACAGCATGATGAAAAACAGCCAGTAGATATTGGGGCTGAACATACTGACTAGAATCATCACCATGAACAGCATGGGTAGCCCACCCCAGACTTCTAAAATGCGCTGCCCAATTAAATCCACCCAACCACCGTAATAACCTTGTATTGCCCCAATCACAATGCCCAATACAGCTGAACAGAAAGTCAAAATAAAACCAAACAGCAATGAGACACGTAAGCCATATAATACTCGCGCCAAGACATCACGACCTTGGTCATCTGTCCCGAGCCAATTTTGCGCCGTGGGTGGTGACGGTACTGGGACAGTTAAATCTACATTCGGGGTTTGATATGAATATTGAATCAACGGCCACATGGCCCAACCTTTTGCTTGAATCAGCTGTTGTACCACTGGATCTTTATATTCAGTTTCAGTCTCAAAAACACCGCCAAAAGTCGTTTCAGGATAGTGTTTCAATACAGGGAAATACAAAGCATGATCATACTTCACCAACAGCGGTTTATCATTCGCGATCAGTTCTGCAGCTAAAGAAAGGACAAAAACACAGATAAATAAAATACAACAACTGAGCCCGAGCCTATTTTGCTTAAATCGTTTGAAACCTGCCTGTAAAATGGGTGACATCAGCCTCTCCCTTGCGAATCAAAATGTATTCGCGGATCAATCAACTGATACAACACATCGCCAATCAGACGCAGCAGCAAGCCCAACAAAGTAAAAATGAACAAGGTGCCAAAGATCACAGGATAGTCGCGTTGCACAATCGCCTCAAAGCCCAATAAACCTAAACCATCCAGATTAAAAATGATCTCGATAAATAAATTACCTACAAAAAAGTAAGCGATTAAAGCTTCAGGTAAACCTGCTACCACAATCAATATTGCATTGCGAAACACATGACCATACAACACTTGAGACTCGGTCAGACCTTTAGAACGCGCCGTCAGCACGTAGGGCTTGCTGAGCTCTTCCATAAACGAATACTTGGTGAGATAAGTCACCGTGGCAAAACCACCAATCACCATGGCTAACAGCGGTAAAGCCATGTGCCAAAAATAATCTTTAATTTTGCCCCATAGCGACAAGTCCACAAAATTTTCCGAAACCAAACCTTGTAAGGGGAACCATTGAAAATAAGAACCGCCTGCAAAAAATACAATCAGAAGAATTGCAAAAATAAATGCAGGAACCGCATAAGCCACGGCCAGCAGTAGCGATGTAGACTGATCAAACACCGTACCGTGCAATCGAGCTTTTTTGATGCCCAAAGGAATGGAAATCAGATAAATTAACAAGGCACTCCACAGCCCTAAGGACACGGATACGGGTAATTTATCCTTAATCAGTGCTGTAACGGGCTGGTCTTTAAAAAAGCTGGTGCCGAAGTCCAGTTGCGCATAATTTTTCACCATTGCAAAAAAGCGTACATGCATGGGCTGATCAAAACCATAATGTGCTTTGATCTTTGCGAGCATTTCATCACTAAGTCCTTGTGCGCCCTGATAGACATTTGAACCTGCACCTGCACCGCCCAGATTACCCAAAGTTTGCATGACTTCCGCTTGCTGAATGGCTTGCTCAACAGGCCCTCCAGGCGCAATTTGGATCACAGCAAAATTGATCAACAAAATCAAAAATAAGGTCGGAACAATCAGCAACAGCCTTTTGAATATATAGATACGCATCTCAAAAACCCCTATGCCAGCTTATGGCTTGGCTGCCTGACCTAAATACTGGCTCACCTTTTTTGTCTGTTTAGCATCACTCCACCAATAATCCAACCCGACATTCAACTGCGGGCTCCGTACCGGTTTTTGATACATATTCCAATAGGCATACCATTGATCAGCTTTACCATAGGTTGGTATTTGATAATACCCCGCACGCAGCAAGCGATCTAAAATACGCGTTTGTACCACCACTTGCTTACGATCAGGTGCTTGAATCAACTGTTGAATCATCTGATCAATCACCGGATTTTGAATGCCTGAATAATTATAATTTCCCACCTGATGGGCTGAAGTACTGCCCCACAGCTGTACCTGTTCTTTGCCCGGTGTTAAAGACTGCGGCATCGTTTGTAGGGTCATATCAAAATTTTGAGTACGCATCCGCTCATAATACTGAGGTGTATCAACCTGTCGAATGTTCAGCTGTATTCCTAGTCGCTTTAGATGGCGAACAAAAGGCGCAATTTCACGCACAGCATCACTTGGCTGAATCAGAAACTCAAACTGGATCGGCTTATTTTTCCGATCCAACAATTGCCCTTTGGCATTATATCTATAGCCATTTTTTAATAAAATCTGTCGTGCGATAAGCAAATTATTTCGATTATAGCCCGATCCATCTGAAGCTGAATAATGCCAATTTTTTAAAACGCCGTCTCGCTGCACAGGATGCAATTTCGCCAAATAAGGTTTTAAGATTTTGATTTCAGCAGCCGAAGGCAGACCCTTCGCCTCTAGTTCGCTATTAGAAAAATAACTTTGCAGACGTTGATATTGCCCATAGAACATCGCTTTGTTTTGCCACTCAAAGTCGTAGGCATAAGTTAAAGCTTGGCGAAAATAAATATCTTGAAAAGGCTGACGACGGGTATTAAACACAAAACTTTGCGTCGGTATCGGATTGAAATGCTTAAAGCGATACTTTTTAACGAGACCTTGTTTCACTGCGGGAAAGTTATAGGCCGTCACCCATTGGCGTGCGGACTCTTCCTCATGCAAAGTATACAAACCCGCCTTAAACGCAGTAAAAGCAATATCTTTGCTGCGATAATACACATAAGCCACATGGTTAAAATTATAACGCCCTTGATTGACCTTTAAATCTCTGGCCCAATACTTTGGATTACGCTTATAAACAACGCGCTGCCCTGCATTGATTTTCTCTAAAACATAAGGGCCTGAACCTAAAATCGGCTTGACTGAAGTTTGACTAAAGTCTTTGCCTTGCCAGTCCTTTTTGGAATAAATTGGCATTCTGGCCACGATCAAAGGCATTTCCACATTATTTCGTGTTTTAAAATACATTTTGATGCTGTATTTGGACAACACTTCGGTCTTGGCTAAATCCGACAAATACATCTGCAAGCCAAAATTGGACTTGGTTTGAAAAAGATCAAAACTAAACTTTACATCAGCTGCGGTAACAGGACTACCATCACTAAACCGTGCTTTTGGGTTTAAATGAAAAATGATCACGTTAAAATTTTTCGGGTCATAGCTAACCTTTTCTGCCAGCAATGGATACATCACTGCAGGCTCATCTAACGAACTACTCATGAGTGAGTCAAATAAATAATTGGTTCCCTCAACCGCAGTACCGCGACCATTCATGCTGTTTAAGTTATCAAAACTCCCAATGACTGCACGAGTTAATTCACCACCCTTCGGTGCCTGCACATTGGCATAAGGCAGATGATCTAATTGGCTGTATTTCGGCATACCATAAGGTGCAATAAAAGGCATGGTCTGCACTGCAGACCATGCCTTTAAAGGTATCGTTACAAGGCTGAACAGCAAGAGCGTTGTTCTAACCATCATCGGAGATTTCTCTGAAATTGCATTTCAACTCAATATTAGTTCGGCACCTTAATTACATCACCAATGCGCAACTGCGTATTCGGCTTAATGTCATTGAGCTCAGCCAATTGCGAAGTGTCCATCCCATAACGGCTTGCCAGTCCAATTAAGGTATCACCACGTTTCACTGTGTACTGCGTAATCAGTTTCGGGATTTGAATGCTTTGGCCAACTTGTAAGCCCGCACGTGCACTGAGGTTATTTAAAGCAGCAAGCTCTGACACCGACATCCCAACACGACTTGCAATTGAGTTTAACGATTCACCTGACTTCACTTTATAGCTTTCAGTTGCTCGACCTGAATTTGCTTGTGGTTTTGCTGTCACTGTTTCTGTTTTAATTGGCGCCGGATCAACATCACCGTCTATTTTTAAACGCTGACCGACACGAACATTGGCCGTACGGCTTAAGTTATTCAGTTCAGCCAAATAGTTAAGCTGTAAGTGATATTTACGCGCAATACTATTTAGGGTTTCACCCGATTTCACCACGTGAATATCAGTTGAGTTATTACTTGCAGTCGTTTGTTTTTCGACTGTTTTCGGCATTTCAACAGCAGATACTTCACCCGTTAATTTGAGTTTTTGACCCGCACGTAAGCCCGCTGTACGACTCATATTATTGAGGTCAGCAATATAGTCCATACCCAAATTATATTTCGAAGCAATCGCAGTTAATGAGTCCCCCGACTGAACGGTATAAGTATCTGGCACAGTTGAACCCGCAGGGATTTTGATTGTTTGACCGACTTGTAAACCACTATTGCTTGAAATGTTGTTTAAATCCGCAAGCTCTGACAGGCTCATTTTCGACTGTGAGGCAATGCTATATAGCGTATCACCACGTTGCACTTTATAACTTTCAACTTTGAACTGTGGTGCAGCTTTAGCATTATCAATTTTAACAGAAGAGGCTTTTGTATTATTTGCCGCTAAGCTTTTAACATCATTGAGAGGCACATTAATTTTTTGTCCCACCAACAAGTTGCTGCCCGCATTTAAACCTGGTGTTAAATCTGCCAATTCTTGGTTTGACAGCGCATAGCGGTCTGCAATCAGTTTCAGATATTCGCCACGTTTCACAGTATAAGACTGAGTTGCTACTTTAGTTTGGCTAGTCGCTTTCTCATCGTTAGCTTTTGCGCGTGATTGTGCTGTTTCTTTTAAGGAAAGCTTTTGTCCCACACGCACGCCACTGCTCACACTTAAACCATTATAGTCAGCCAACTGTTTAAGACTTAAACCAAATTCATCTGCAATACCCGTTAAAGTATCATTGGCACGAACGGTATAACTATCAGGCTTAGAATCTGTTTTTATAGCAGAACGCGGTTCGACTTTTTCAACCAGAGGTTTTGCGTCATATAAATAAATAGAGGTTCCGACATATAGTGTAGCATTGGCATCCATTTGATTCCATTTCGCTACATCACGCCAATTCACCCTATTTTTAGCTGCAATTACGGCTAAAGTATCACCCGGTTGTACGGTATAAGTTGAACGTTTGCCTTTTGGCGGAACAATTACAATTTCAGAGTCAGTCTTAACA
Organism: Acinetobacter sp. UBA6720; assembly: GCF_002454215.1. Taxonomy (NCBI): domain Bacteria; kingdom Pseudomonadati; phylum Pseudomonadota; class Gammaproteobacteria; order Moraxellales; family Moraxellaceae; genus Acinetobacter; species Acinetobacter sp. UBA6720. The sequence continues at coordinate 7,514 of NZ_DKIK01000046.1, read as the reverse complement.
AAGTTTTTACCTTGATTACGTTTCACTTCGTCCGAATCAAGACTGGTATTGTCTGCCACCGATTTTGGATATGCAAAGCCTTTAGTCAACTCTTTACCTTGTAGCTCAGCCACAGACTGACTCGTTTGAATTGCAGTCAGTTTAATTTTGCCATCTAAAGGATCGACAATTTCTGTCCCTTGTGGTGCTAAAGCTTGAATTTCAGCAACCACTTCAGCTTGTTCTGCTTTGGTCGCAACAGGTTTTAGGACTTCATCAACAGTTTTAGTTTGACCTTCAGCCTGAATGGCTGCAGTTAACTGCTCACGCTCCGCAGCAGAAATCGGGGGTTCAACTGATACTGGTTTTACAGGTGTCACAGGCGTTACAGCAACAGGAATACGTGGTGCACTTGGAATATCGCTATTGGCAGCAAAGGCTGCTAGTGCACTCGAACCTTTAGGCGTAGAACCGCGTACGGGGGTACTTACACTTGCGGCACTAGATGACGTTACAGTGGATGTCGTTAACTTCGGCTCAGTTTTGGTTGTTGTTGTCGCCAAAACTGGTGGAGTATTTTTCGATGGAGAAATAGTTTTGCTGTTTAAAGTTGGTGGTTCAACCTTGCTCGGTTGGATTGTTTGATTATTTTCAGGCAATTTAGTATTGGCAGATGCCCATAAACCGCCTGAGCCACCTTGTAACTTCTTCAAACGCGCATCAACTGAAGGGCTCAAATCTGCAGGAATTAAAATTCGCATTGGACTTGAACTATCAATCCACTCTCCACGGTGTCCTGGGTTTAACTGATACAATTCGGCTCGGCTTAAACCTGTAATCGACGCAACTTCATTTAAACTCACCGCGCCCACAGTGACTTCTCTAAAGTGCGGACGGTTCGCAATCGGCGGCAAATTAATGTTATAGGCATTTGGATTTTTAATGATCTGCGCAACTGCCAAGAAACGTGGTACATAGTTCATGGTTTCTTCAGGCAGTTTTAACGACCAATAATCCGTTGGTAAACCCGCCGCTTTATTGCGGTTAATCGCTTGTTGAATACGGCCCGGACCTGCATTATAAGCTGCTAGCGCAAGTTCCCATGAACCAAACTGGTTATATAAACTTCCTAAGAATTCATACGCAGCACGCGTTGACTCAACTACATCACGTCGGCCATCGTACTGGCTACTTTGTTTTAAGCCATAAATACGGCCAGTACTTGGAATAAATTGCCATAAGCCCGCAGCTGCAGCACTACTGGTTGCAGCAGGATCATACGAGCTTTCAATCACAGGTAGCAGAGCAAGCTCTGTTGGTAAACCACGACGCTCAGCTTCTTTAACAGTATGATACAAATAACGTGAAGCACGCGCACTTAAGCGATCCAAATACGGTTGACGTGAAATAAACCAACCGCGCTGTGCATCAATACGTGGATTCCAGTGATCACTGTTCATCTTAAAACCCACAGTCATCCGTTTCCACACGTCACCGTGCTTTAAAACTAAAAGTCGATCCCCTTCCACCGCGCGCATATCGGTCGCAGAAAGGAGGTCTTCTAAAGAATCTAAACTGTTTGCATCTAAATAACCTGAACCCAGTTGTTTGGACTTCGATGCCTGAGTTGCACTTTGCGTCGAGGAACAGCCTACCAAACCGAGTGTCGCAAGTGCTGAACCGAGGACTGTAATTTTAAATAATGTCGGTAACATCGGTTGGCCAAAAAAGGCAGCTGACTTATACATAAGAGAATCCAAACAACTCGTATAAAATTTATTTTTTAGATCTGCCATTGTAGTAAAGCAGGCCACAGACACAAGGCGTTAATTTAACTCGAAATCAGTATAAATGTTACAAGAAATTAAAAAAGCTGCATCTTATACACTTCTCTAGTGCATTTGCGTTATACAATGGTGCCCGCTTAGTTTTAATTTTCAGTTTACGGAAGTTGTGTATGTCACAAACAATTACCCTGTATGTCGATGGTGCTTGTCGTGGAAACCCAGGTCTTGGGGGATGGGGTGCCTACATTATTACAGAAACTGAAGAACATAAACTGTGTGGTGGTGAAGATAATACCACCAATAACCGCATGGAACTCACTGCCGCTATTGAGGGTATCCTTTTTTGCCCAACAGACGCAAAGTTGATTGTTTGGACAGATTCAACCTACGTAAAACGCGGCATTACCGAGTGGATTACGGGTTGGAAAAAGAAAAATTGGAAAGATGTTAAAAATCCAGACTTATGGCAAAAACTCGATGCAGCCTGTCAAGGGCGTGATATCGACTGGCATTGGGTTAAAGGTCATGCAGGTCACGAAGGCAATGAAATGGCAGATCAATTGGCAAACCTCGGTGCCGATCAAACACAGGCTCAACTTCGTCAGTCTAAAACTGCAACAACAGAACCCTCTGTAGATAAAAAAAAAGTTGAACCCGACTGGTTGTTAAACGATCCTTTTGGTTTGGGTTTCGATGACGAAGAAGCCGATGACAGCGAAGATTTGGCCGAAAGTGAAATAGACGTTCCAGTACAAGTACCAAGTACAGTAGCTGAACCAGAATTTGAGACAACGAAGCCTTCTACTGATCAAACGCCTGAAATTACGGCAAGTGTCGATTTAACACAACTCAATCAACATCCGCAAATTGTGATTACCCCGCGTAAGGTTGAAGTCTTTGGTTTAAGACAACTCATTCTCGATACCGAAACCACAGGTTTTTATTATCAAGATGGCGACCGTATTATTGAAGTCGGTGCCATTGAAATGGTCAACCGCAAACTTACGGGTAGTTCAATTCATATTTATATCAATCCGCAAAAACCTGTGGGCGACTCTGAAAATGTCCACGGTATTTCAGATGACTTTCTTAAAGACAAACCGCTGTACCAAGATATTGCAGATACTTTGTTTGCATATTTAAAAGGTGCTGAGATCATTGCACATAACGCGACTTTCGATATGAATTTCTTAGATACAGAGTTCAAGCGTGCAGGTTTTGTTGCGCTTTCTGAAGTATGTGCGGTGACAGATACCCTCGCGATGGCAAAGTCTAAGCATCCGGGACAGAAAAACTCACTCGATGCCTTAGTTCGCCGTTACGAAATTCCACAGCGTGACCGTACATTCCACGGCGCATTGCTAGATGCTGAAATCCTTGCTGATGTTTACTTAGCTATGACGGGTGGTCAGGTTTCTTTTGATATGGACGCCCTATCACATAGCGAACAACAAAATAGCCAAGCAACACGTCAAACACTTGAAATTGAACTCCCAGTGATTTTACCCTCGACCGAGGAACTAGAAGCACATGAGACTTGGGTCAAACAATACCAAGAAAAACATGGCACACCTTGCCTTTTCGCCAAATAAAATCTAAAGTTTTTGTTAACTTTTGTATTACAAGATTTTTCAGTTAGGCTATAGTGATAAACAAGTTGCTATGCCTCTATTTGGCAGCATATAAACACGATAAAACACTAGGATAGGTGCAGATCAATGTCTTACCAAACCTCTATTCATTTTGATCCAACAGCGCTGCTGATAATAAAAAATGAAGTGGATAATTCCATTAAACTGGTTGAATCAGCTGTGAGCACCTTAGCAGAAGATCAGACTTTACCATTTGGAATTGACGATGCATTAAACCAATTTGAGCAGTGTGCTCAAGTCCTTGCATTGATTGATATGCCAAGCTTGGCAAAAATTGCTGAATACTCTGCTGAGTTAATGCGCAAGATCATGGGGAATCCTGCACAAATTAATACTCAAGATGTCATTGCGCTGAGTGAAGGCACAACGATGCTAAAGCGCTACATTGAATTCATCTGCTTAAGAGAAGTCAAAATCCCACAGTTTTTACTCGATACATTAAACCGACTGGAACGGGCTTTAGGTAAACCTTTGACCCAAGAAGGTCAACATATCGAGTCGCTATTAGATTGCATCACTCCTGATTTTCATTTACCCCAAGCACCAAGTCTTGAAAAATCACAATACGTTCACCGCTTGTATAAGCTTTCTCTAAGCAAAATGCTGAAGCAAGAAGAGAGTGAGTTGGACTTACAAGCTATAAAATTGGTTGGAACCTATTTAGCGGGGCTATCTGAACAAACACCAAGTAAACAGTATTGGAACTTGGTCTATGTTGCACTCAATCAAATTGATCAGCTCATCATCAATGAACCCCGCTTACGCACCCTAGTCAGTATTGAACGTAATATGGCGCAATTCTTTGCAGCCCCTGAAAGCTTCAAAGCAGACTTAACAGATCTTGCTAATATTCTCAGCCTTTGTATTAGCCAAGAAGATGAAGTATCTCAGCAAATTCGGAGTCAACTCAACATTGGCGATGACCTACTGACTGATACTCAACTACAAGTTTTCAGCCGCCACTTATATGGCCCTGATTTTGAAACAATGCATACGATTAGTGATTTGGTCACCGCTGAAATGTCACAAATCCGTAATGATATTGAGTACAACTACCAAAACATGACGCCAGAAAAGACTCAAGAGCTTCAAGCGAAGCTGGTCGATCTTGCCAATATTTTCAAAGTGTTAAACTTAAATGAAGCGTATAATGACTTAAACCGTCAGGCAGCATCTCTCAGTCAAACTGATATGCTTAAAGATGAAAACTTTGCACAACAACTCATGAATGTCATTCTGTCAGCAATGAACTCGATTGGCGTACTAGAGCGTCACCATACATCAAGCCGCTTACAGCTTCGTGTCAACAACATGAATATCTCGCTAGACCGTTTAGACGAAGCACATGCAGCTTTGCTCACAGAAGCAAAAGTATCCATTGATTTAAGCAGTCAAGCATTGACGCAATACCAACAAGAACAAAACTTAATCGTGCTTGAGAATACCTCTGCCCAGTTACGTGAAGTAGCTGGTGCAATGTTGTTCTTGGGTGCAGAACATGGTCAAACAGCACTGAATATTGCAGCAGCATTTGTTCAACAACAGCTAGATGCAGAAACGGCTCTGACGGCAGCGCAAGTGAATCATGTACTTGATGCACTCGCAAGTGCCGATATGCTGATTGAGAATTTAAAGAGTAAACAACCTGTATTACACAGCATGTTTGATGTAGCATTAGCCAGTAGCCAAAACTTAAAGACTGTTGCCTAATGTCAGAATTATCACTTGCATATATTTTTCATCAACAACAATTATTGGTTGACCATAACTTCCAATTGCCCCGTGTAGAAAAGTTAGCAAGTGATTTAAGTTTTCACTCGGGTGATCAGGTGATTGCCCGAGATTTATTAGAAAATGAGCCTATTCCCGAAGGCTTGCAGTTAATTCCAATTCGTCAGTTACTTCCACTTTGGAGTACTGAGCAATTTGAGCAAGCCAGCCGTGCAATCCAACTACTAGAATGGCGCCGTAATCATAAGTACTGTAGCCACTGTGGTCATGCCACTCAAGCACATGCAACCGAATACGCCATGATTTGCCCTGCCTGTGGTTATCATCAGTACCCACGTGTACAACCGTGTGTGATTACAGTCATCACTCGGGGGGAAAATGAAATCCTATTGGCTAAAAATGCACGCAACACACGCAGCAACATGTATGGTTTGATTGCAGGTTTTGTTGAGGTCGGTGAAACTTTAGAAGAAGCGGTACGTCGCGAAACCTTGGAAGAAGTCGGTATTCAAGTGCAAAATATTCAATACTTGGCAAGTCAGCCTTGGCCTTTCCCGAGTAATTTAATGGTTGCATTTAAAGCTGAATATGCCTCGGGTGAACTATGTTTACAAGAAGAAGAAATCAGTGATGCACAATTCTTTAAGTTTGATCAACTCCCTGAAATTCCTTTTAAAGGCAGTATCGCGCATGCGATGATTATGCATGCGACTCAAGGGACTATTGTAGCCGATGACACACGTGAGTGGCTATAAGCTCACTCACTGTTCCATGATAAGTTACGACCCAATTAATGCTTAAGTGCATCCTCTAACGCCTGCATGATTTTTTGCTTGGTACTAAAGTAACGACTAAATAAACTTGAGACTGAACCAATCATCGAGATATGTCCCATACGTGGTACGGTCCAAAGTTGACTGTAATTACCCTTTTCTTTCAATCTACGATCCAAGTCAACAGCATTGCTTAAGCCAACAATGTCATCATTTTCTGCAACCAGCAGATAATGTTTCACCGTATTCGACTCAACAAAATAATACGGCATGACTTCTTGATAAGGCTTGTTTTGATCAAAAGCATCTGCACAAATTGGATCGCCTTTATAGTCAAAATGATAAGGCCCTGCCAAACCAATAATGGCGGTAATTTGACTTCGGCACTGGATCTCATAAGGCTTAGGATGATAAAGCGCCGACATCACATTAAATGCACCTGCGGAATGCCCCATCAATACAACTTTTTCAGTCGAAATCTGATACTTTTGTTGATGCACATTTAAAAAGTTTAAAGCCAAACTCAAGTCATCAATTGAGGTCGGAAAGATATGCTCAGGTGCCAAATGATAATTAATCACTGCCACATCAAAACCTTCTTTGGCAAAAGCCTCACCAATGAAGCGATAGTCTTTCTTATCACCATGCATCCACGCACCACCATGCACAAAAACAATTAGTGGACGATGCTCACGTGGCGTTTGTGTGCGGAACAAATCCAAACGATGTCGCGCACGCAAACCATAAGCTACATTTTCTTGAACGAAATAGCCTTTACGCGGCGTTAAACGGTTTAGGGCATAGCTACCGACATCATAAATACGAAAATCACGGTACAGTAATCTTGCATACTCTACCGAACGATTCAGTCCTTTAATAAAAGGCTGAAGTTTATTGAACATTACTTGGCTCAACTTGGTCTGGGTCTATCGCTACAGGTGTTTGTTCTGTAGGTACAGCATTCATCATAGGTGATGCAAATGCATTGCTCGTTTGTGATTGTTGTTCAATGTTATCAACTAAGGTAATAATTTTAGTGACGTTACCCACTTGTTGTAATACTTGGTTTAAGTCCGCAATTTCAGCAGTATTTAAACGCCCCATCACATACAACACGCCATCTTCTGTGTGAGTCCGTACTTTTGCATCAGAAACCACCGCTGCTTTCATAATCAAACCACGGGTATTAGCCGTCACCGATGTATCTTGCATGATCGTACCGTAACTGATCTGGTCTCCAACAGTAATATAATTATGTACCATTTTTACATCCGACATCGCACGGACATTATCTTCTGCGAGTTGACGTAAATGCTGATCAGGAACTTGTCCTGTTAATAGTACATTGCCGTGAAAACTTTCAATATTGACACGTGACTGTTTAAAACGGCTATCCAATTTATATAAATTAATTTTTGCAGTACGCTCAATTGAAGAGTCGATGAAAACTTGTCCTAATGAACGCGCACCACTTTCTGTTCCTACAGCAGCTGTCCCTGTTCCACCCGAAATGAAACTTGCACATCCAGATAAACTTGCGACACATAATACGGTCATTGCAATACGATTGAACACTCAGCAAGACTCCTCAA
>NZ_DKIK01000052.1:0-4966 GCF_002454215.1 Acinetobacter sp. UBA6720 | reverse complement strand
CGACCACGGTGTTGACCCACAATCATGACTGGCTGACCATCAAAGCGAGCTAATCCACCGATCATTGCACCATCATCACCAAATAAGCGATCACCATGCAAAGCATCAAATTCGGTAAAAATTTCACTCACATAATCTAAAAATTGCGGACGCTCAGGATGACGTGCAATTTGAACCGTCGTCCATGCTTTGGATTGCGCAGCTTTATTCTTCATAGCTCAACCATAAATCCCTAATTGACCAATTTATTCATCGACAAATTGTTCTGATTGGATATCCAGCTCAACATCCCAATGCTTAAATTGCACTTGCTCATCATGCAAGTCTGCAACCAGCAAAGGCCATTGCGCGGCATTACCAGAAACACTCAGCTGCCATTGTTGCGCATTGCCTACTGTTAATTCAATGGCAGGAAGCATCTGATCGCTACGACTATGATTGAGTAAAACAGCAAGGCGAAGTAGCAAACACAGATAGACTAATTTGTTGCCGCCGACTTTCATCACATCGACACGCGCGTCACTGCGCAGCTTACGGCGATGATGCGCTACCAAATGTGACAAATGGTTTTGATCAATTTGCGAGAAGCCCGCAATGTCCGAATGTTGCAATAAATATGCGCCATGACGATGGTAGCCGGCATGGCTAATCGCCAAACCAATTTCATGTAAATAAGCCGCACGACGCAGTAAATCACTGTCTTCTGTGGTTAATTTTAGTGACTCTGCCACACCATCAAACAAATGTTGAGCCATGTTCACAACTCGTTCCGCTTGTTTTGGATCGGCGTTATAACGGCCCATCAAAGCTTGTACAGAACGATCTCGGATATCTTCATGTTGAAAACGCCCCAGTAAGTCGTACATGACCCCTTCGCGCAGGGCACCATCTGAATACACCAACTTATCTAGTTCAAGTACATCAAAAATGGCGTAAAGAATAGCAATCCCGGCTGGCAAAACTGCTCGACGGTCTTCTTTTAAACCATCAAACTCCATCTCAGAGACGTGTTTATATTTGAGCAATTTTTCTTTGAGCTTATCTAAACCGTCACGGGTCAGTTCTTCTTTTTCATTACTCCAACCCATATTTACGGTAATTTGACGACACGCTTTGATGGTTCCACTCGAACCGACCACCGTATCCCAACCCGCTTCTTTATAGGTATTGGCAATCCCTGACAGCTCCTTACGTGCTGCGACCACGGCTTTATCAAAACTTTTTTGGTTTATTTCACCATCGACAAAGAAGGCTTTGGTAAACGCCACACACCCCATTTGTAAAGATTCGGTATGAATCGGCTCAAATTCTTCACCAATAATCAGCTCAGTTGAACCACCGCCGATATCAATCACAAGGCGACGTCCACTATTCTCCATGGTGTGGGATACGCCCAAATAAATCAAACGTGCTTCTTCACGGCCAGCAATAATTTCAATATGTTTAGGTAAAATTTCTGCCGCTTTTTGAATAAACTCATGACCATTTTTAGCTTGACGCAGCGCGTTGGTCGCCACAATTCTTAAACGGTTTGGTTGAACTGAACTTAAACGACCAACAAAGCGGGATAAACAGGCCAAACCACGCTGCTGTGCAGCTTCTGTTAAATTTTTATTTTCATCTAAACCCGCAGCTAACTGTACCTTTTCTGACATTGACGCAACTTTTTTCACTTCGCCATGGTCCACTCGAGCAATTGCTAAGTGGAAGCTGTTCGACCCCATATCGATGGCAGCAAGTAACTCTTCATCAATCAAAAAATCAGACATGATTTAATATAAACCTATACAGAATTGTGCTTAGATTAATTCACCTCCATGCAATTTAAAAGCCATTTATGGTCAGAAATTGACGAGCTTTTAAAATTTCAGCATATATGACAATTGTGTTACACGATCAGTAACATTGAGAGCTCCAATTAGACAAATTCAAACTAAAGGTTGAAAATTTAGTAATCCATCTACTCAGTGATAGCAGGCTATGACATACTATTAGCCATAAAACTATCCAAAAATTGAAACTGGAGCTATCCATGTCTGGCAATATCGTAAATACAACTGATACTAACTTCGACGCTGATGTACTTCAATCAGACGTTCCTGTGCTTGTTGACTTCTGGGCAGGCTGGTGTGCGCCATGTAAAGCGATTGCACCTGTATTAGAAGTATTGGCGAATGAATACGAAGGTAAAGTGAAAATCGTTAAAGTTGACGTAACTGCTTGTGAAGCAAACGGCTGTGAACTACAACATCCGTAACATTCCTGCACTACTTGATGTTTAAAAATGGTGAAGTTGTGGCTCAACAAGTGGGCGCTGCACCAAAATCGAAACTAACTGCTTTCATCGACGAAAACATTTAAACCTCGATTTAGAGCACATCATGAAATACGCTGTTTAAACAACAGCGTATTTTTTTCGGCTATAAATTGACAAGTTTGACTTTCTCTCTTATATTGCTTGCTCAAGAGATAAAGGATTATCCAATCCTGTCATTTTCTTAAAAGACACAACACATAAGATCGCCGCTCGGCAATACAAATTGTTTTGACACGCTTCTCTTCAAACAATGAATCAGTCCTCTGAATTGTTATTGTGCAAATACAATTGCGTTACTTCATTGCATGTCCGCGGCTAAATGTTGCTTCCTTTTCATCCTGTATCCTAGAATTTTTGATTCTTATCTGACCTCCTATGAATTTAACCGAACTCAAGAAAAAACCGATTGGCGAACTCATCAAAATTGCTGAATTTATGGGCCTTGAAGGAATGGCTCGTAACCGTAAGCAAGACATTATTTTTGCCATCTTAAAGCGCCATGCGATGAATGGCGAAGAGATCTTTGGTGATGGCGTTTTGGAAATTCTGTCAGATGGCTTCGGCTTCTTACGCTCTGCAGCAGGTTCTTACCTTGCAGGTCCAGACGACATTTATGTTAGCCCATCTCAAATTCGTCGTTTTAATCTCCGTACTGGTGACACCATTACGGGAACGATTCGCCCACCGAAAGAAGGCGAACGTTATTTTGCACTTTTAAAAGTGAATCAAATTAACTACGACACCCCTGAAAACTCTCGTAATAAGATTTTATTTGAAAACCTAACGCCATTATTCCCGACTGAACAGTTGGTGATGGAACTTGGTAACGGCACCACTGAAGATTTAACTGCACGTGTAGTCGACTTAGTTGCACCCATTGGTAAAGGTCAACGTTCAATTATCGTTGCGCCGCCAAAAGCGGGTAAAACTATGTTATTACAAAACATCGCCCAGTCGATTGTACGTAATAACCCAGAGTGCTTCCTCATCGTTCTTCTGATTGATGAACGTCCTGAAGAAGTAACAGAAATGGAACGTACAGTTCGTGGCGAAGTGATTGCGTCAACGTTTGATGAATCTCCTGCTCGTCACGTTCAAGTGGCTGAAATGGTGATTGAAAAAGCCAAACGTTTGGTTGAACACAAAAAAGACGTTGTGATTCTTCTCGACTCCATTACCCGTTTAGCACGTGCATACAACACCGTTGTGCCTTCATCAGGTAAAGTTTTAACTGGTGGTGTCGATGCACATGCACTTGAGCGCCCTAAGCGTTTCTTCGGTGCAGCACGTAATATTGAAGAAGGTGGTTCGCTGACCATCATTTCTACAGCCTTGATTGAAACAGGCAGTAAAATGGATGAAGTGATCTACGAAGAATTCAAAGGTACTGGTAACCAAGAAATTACGCTAGACCGCCGTATTGCTGAAAAACGTGTCTTCCCTGCGATGAACATCAAAAAATCAGGTACACGTCGTGAAGAACGCTTAATGTCTGAAGATAACCTTCGTAAGGTCTGGATTTTACGTAAGTTACTTCATACCCAAGATGAACTCGCAGCAATGGAGTTCCTACTTGATCGTATGAAAGAAACTAAAACCAATGATGATTTCTTTGACCAAATGAAACGTAAAGCAACCAGCTAATCTGACTAATCTTATAAAAAGGCTGTCTCTAGGACAGCCTTTTTATTTGGTTGACACCACTTACACAATGAAACATTTCAAAGCACGGTATGTAAACTTATTTGCAAGTTTTTGATAAACAAAAATTTGAAATAAAAAAGCTCCATCTTTTTAGATGTTTATTCGGCATTTATCCAATATAAACCCTGCTATTAATTGTTATTTTCTGTTAAAAAATCACTGTTTTTAGACCATTTTTATCACTTTTTTCACCTTAGCTAGTAGCAATTCAAAATGCGCAGTGATAGCATATTTGCAGACCAGTTAGACTGCTCCTGCGTTGTTAGTCCCTAACAAAATTAGGAACAATAAAAGCATACAACAGACTAACGTCGGTTTTTTTTAATCTCATATTTTAGAGAGTGATGCCATGTTATTCAAAAAAATCGCTATTGCTGCTGCAGTTGCTACTACTTTAGCTTTCGTTGGCTGTGCTAAGAAAGAAGAAGCTCCTGCTGCTGCTGCTGCATCTGAAGTTGCTGCTGCATCTGAAGCTGTTCAAGCTGCTTCTGAAGTTGCTGTAGACGCTGCTGCTGCTGCTTCTGAAGCTACTGCTGCTGCTTCTGACGCTACTGCTGCTGCTTCTGACGTTGCTGCTACTGCTGCATCTGAAGCTAAAGCTCACTAATCACTTTCGATTAGTCAGTAAAAAAGAGAGCCCTTGGCTCTCTTTTTTTATGCTGAAAATTTAGTTTAAGACTTTGCTACCCATTATCAGTAGCAAGTCAGCTTAAACCTACACCGGAAGCAAAAAAAAGCAGATCAATCGATCTGCTCATTTCCCACACGCTGGCGGAATTTCTGCCCTGCGCGGAAGGTTACTACACGGCGTGCAGAAATCGGAATTTCTTCACCCGTTTTCGGGTTACGACCTGGACGTTGACGTTTATCACGCAACTCAAAGTTACCGAAACCAGAAAGTTTAACTTGCTCACCAGAGATTAGCGCTTGGCTAATCTCATCAAA
>NZ_DKIK01000161.1:13909-15044 GCF_002454215.1 Acinetobacter sp. UBA6720 | reverse complement strand
TTCTTTTAATAGTTGATCGTGAGGCGCATGGATAAACAGCACGCGTCCTTTGAGTTGATCTTGTTGTCGAATAACGACTTCACTACGTGGATCCATAAAGGAATGCTCCATTGAAAAACACTGCCCAGACAAAGCTGGGCAGTGTTTAAATACGGATTAAATTTTATTTCTTCGTTTCAGGAAGCACAATATTTAATACCAGTGCGGCAATACCACCGGTCGCAACACCTGAACTAAAGATGTTACGGAACAATTCTGGAAGATGTTCCAAAATTTGTGGCACTTGCGCAACACCTAGACCTAGTGCTAATGAGATGGCAATAATCAGCAGCGCACGGCGATCCAAATGAACGCCTGCTAGAATGTTAATCCCTGATGCTGCCACGGCACCGAACATGACCATTACTGCACCACCGAGTACGGCTTGCGGAACAGCTTGAATCACGCCTGCAACGGCTGGCAATAAACCTAAAATCACCAATAGGGCTGCAATCCAAATCCCGACATAACGGCTGGCAACACCAGTTAATTGAATCACGCCATTGTTTTGTGCAAAAACAGAGCTTGGGAAAGTGTTAAAAATACCCGCAAGGAAAGAGTTTGCACCATTAACCAAAACACCGCCTTTAATGCGTTGCATCCAAGTTTCGCCATCGACTGGCTGGTTGGAAAGCTTCGAGGTTGCTGTGATATCACCAATGGCTTCTAAAGAAGTCACGAGGTATATAAAGGCCATTGGAATAAACAGACTCCAAGAGAAGCTGAGTCCAAAGTGCATTGGTGTCGGGACTTGGATTAAAGGAGCATCTTTAAGACCAGAAAAATCCAGATGTCCCATAAAGCCAGCAAGGGCATATCCCGCAACCAAGGCAATCAGGATTGCTGAACTTTTTACCCAAGTAATACGAATACGGTTCAACAAGATAATCAAGCCGAGCACTGTACACGACATAATTAAGTTGTCGGTGTTGGCAAATGTATTGTTCGACATGGCTTGATAGCCACCACCCATGCTGATTAAGCCTTCCTTAATTAAAGTCAGACCAATCAACAGCACCACAATGCCTGTGACCAATGGGGTAATCAGCATTTTGATCCAAGGTAAAATACGTGACACACCCATCTCAATGAATGA
>NZ_DKIK01000161.1:0-13800 GCF_002454215.1 Acinetobacter sp. UBA6720 | reverse complement strand
TGGCTGAACCAATCCCGATGATGGGACCAATAAAGTTAAAGCTGGTGCCTTGAACAATCAATAAGCCTGCGCCAAAGGGTCCAACTTTTTTACATTGTAAAAAGGTTGCGATGCCCGAAATCACCAAAGACATGGATAAAATCATGTTGGTGTCTTGTTTTGAAACACCTAAAGCTAAACAGATCAGTAAGCCGGGTGTAACAATTGGGACAATAATTGCGAGTAAATGTTGGAAGGCTGCAAGAAAGGCAATAAAGGGTTGTGGGCGGTCATTTAAACCGTAGACCAAATCAAGCTGATCTGGTTGATTGGGAGAGAGATTTTGATCAGACATATGTCAAAAGGCGTTAGCAAGATGGCGCTATTCTAATCGAGTTACACTGCTTTACAAAACAAAATGCCGATCAGTCGTTAAAAAAAATGAGCTTGTCAATAAACTGTCACTACTAAAATCTATAATTTTTCTGTATAATTTGCCCTCAAGTTTTAGGCTTATCGAATTCTATGTCAGATATCAAAAATCTCCGCAATATTGCAATTATTGCCCACGTCGACCACGGTAAAACCACACTTGTCGATAAATTACTTCAACAATCAGGTGCTCTTGGTGATCGCGCAGGTGAGATTGAGCGTGTCATGGATTCGGGCGCTATTGAAAGTGAACGTGGTATTACCATTCTTGCAAAAAACACTGCAATCAAATGGTTAGATGCACGTACGAATACTGAGTATCGTATTAACATCGTCGACACCCCGGGACACGCCGACTTCGGTGGTGAAGTTGAACGTGTAATGTCGATGGTTGACTGTGTACTTCTTCTTGTTGACTCTCAAGAAGGTCCAATGCCACAAACTCGTTTCGTAACGCAAAAAGCGTTCGCACGTGGTTTGAAGCCAATCGTAATTATCAACAAAGTCGACAAGCCAAGCGCGCGTCCAGATTGGGTTATTGACCAAGTATTTGATTTGTTTGATAACCTTGGTGGTTCTGACGAACAGTTAGACTTCCCAGTTGTTTACGCTTCAGGTCTTCGTGGTGTTGCTGGTCCATCTCCAGAAGAACTTGCTGAAGATATGACGCCATTGTTCCAAACCATCGTAGACATTGTTGAACCACCAGCAGTTGATGTTGATGGTCCATTCCAAATGCAGATTTCTTCACTTGACTATAACAGCTTCGTAGGTGTTATCGGTGTTGGTCGTATTCAACGTGGTTCAGTTGGTCTGAACACTCAAGTTACTGTAATTGATAAAGAAGGTAAGACTCGTAACGGTCGTATCTTAAAAATCATGGGTTACCACGGTTTAGAACGTGTTGATGTTGATTCTGCTCAAGCAGGCGATATCGTATGTATCACAGGTATTGATGAACTTCATATCTCTGACACAATCTGTGATCCGAAAAATGTTGAAGCATTACCGCCATTGTCTGTAGATGAGCCTACAGTAACGATGACTTTCCAAGTAAACAACTCACCGTTTGCTGGTAAAGAAGGTAAATTCGTAACTTCACGTAACATCCGTGAACGTTTAGACCGCGAATTAATTCATAACGTAGCGTTACGTGTTGAAGACACTGACAGTCCAGACCGTTTCAAAGTATCTGGTCGTGGTGAACTTCACCTTTCAGTTCTGATTGAAAACATGCGTCGTGAAGGCTTCGAGATGGGCGTATCACGTCCACAAGTAATCTTGAAAGAAGTTGATGGCGAAAAGCAAGAGCCATACGAAAACGTAACATTTGACGTTGAAGAACAACACCAAGGTTCTGTAATGGAACAAATGGGTCACCGTAAAGGCGAAATGACCAATATGGAAGTTGACGGTAAAGGCCGTATCCGTATTGAAGCAACTGTTCCTTCACGTGGCTTGATCGGTTTCCGTTCAGAATTCTTGACCATGACTTCTGGTACAGGAATCATGACTTCAAGCTTCTCGCACTACGGTCCAATGAAGCAAGGTACTGTTGCGAAACGTCAAAACGGTGTGTTGATTTCTATGGTTCAAGGTACTTGCCTTGGCTATGCATTGTTCACATTACAAGACCGTGGTCGTCTATTTGCTAAACCTCAGTTAGAAGTTTACGAAGGTATGATCATTGGTATTAACTCTCGTTCAGATGACATGACAGTTAACCCAACTAAAGCAAAACAGTTAACAAACGTACGTGCTTCTGGTACTGATGATGCGTTGACTCTTGTTCCAGCTGTTGAATATACACTTGAACAAGCGCTTGAATTCATTGAAGATGATGAATTAGTTGAAGTAACTCCTAAGTCTATTCGTATCCGTAAGCGTTACTTGACTGAAAACGAACGTAAACGTAACCGTTCTGGTAAATAAGTTTTAAAAATGAGGTTGCCCCATGCGGGGCAGCGCCATTTAAAAATGTCATCAATCACTTGATGGCATTTTTTTTGTTTAAAATTAGCAAACCTATGTATAAAAACAGATGATTTCCGAGTAAATTACGTGGAAATGAAGCTATAAAATTAATGTATACTTCGTCACATAAATTAAAGTCAAAAAAAAACTGGAGATTTAAATGAGTATTATGCAAGAGTTCCGCGAATTTGCGGTAAAAGGTAATATGATCGACTTGGCTGTCGGTGTGATTATTGGTGGGGCATTTGGTAAGATTGTTGATTCATTAGTGAAAGATATCATCATGCCATTGATTACCGTGATCACCGGTGGCGGTGTGGATTTCACACAAAAGTTCTTTGTTTTAGGCGATAACCCAAACAATTTACAGTCTTTAGATGAGTTAACCAAAGCAGGTGTAAATGTCCTGACCTATGGTAACTTCCTTACGATTTTAATTAATTTCATCATTTTGGCATGGGTAGTGTTCTTAATGGTGAAAATGATCAATCGTATGCGCCGTAAACAAGAAGAAGCTGTGCCAGAACCAGCGGCAACACCAGAAGATATCGAATTGCTACGTGAGATTCGTGATGAGTTAAAAAAACGTCAATAATGAAAAGACGAAGATAACAAAAATAAAACGGCACATCACGTGCCGTTTTTCTCTTTATGCTTGATGAAAAGACTGGTTTTTGTACAGATTTAATTTTATGATGCGCGCAGTTTGAACCCGTATTGTGATGCTGCATGAATCAATTATTTGTCTATGGGACCTTACGTCCAAATCATGAAAATGCTCACCTTTTAGAACGCATTGGTGGTATATGGCAAAAAGGCTATGTGCATGGCGTGGTCCATATTTTGGATTGGGGACCTGATAAAGGTTTATTTGCGATTGTACTTGATTCTAAGGCACCTGCTGTTGAGGGCTATTTTTTCTGTAGCGAAAAGTTGGCTGAACATTGGGATGCGTTGGATGAGTTTGAAGGGATACAGTATCAACGGGTAAAGGTGCAGGGGGTGTTAGCGTCTGGTGAACCTGTTGATGCGTGGACTTATGAGATGAAGGAAGCTTAATCAAGACCATGCTTATGGTGTGTTTGGACTTAAACACACCATATCTCGCTATATTTTAAAAATCCATACGGAATTTAATTTCTAATAAATGAAAACCAAATTGGCTTTTCACTGGGCCATGAAGTACTTTTTCTGCTGCAGTAAAGATCAATTTGTCAATCACTGGAACCAACTGACCTTTTTTCACTTCGCCGAGCTCACCACCACGCTTAGCCGAGTTACAGGTGGAATATTGTTTGGCAATTTTAGCGAAATCGGCACCATCGTGGATTTTCTTTTTCAGTTGTTCAGCGAGGTCTTTGTCTTTGACCAAAATATGACGAACAATGGCAGTTTTCATTTGGTTTTTCCTCGAACTATAGCCGTTGCTTTGGGCTTGGATTGCACTTTTTTCAGCGGTTGGCATTCTGGGCAAAACACCGAAGCGCGTTGTCCGAGTTTGATGTTTTCCAGCGTGGTTTCGCAGTTCACACACATTTCACCTGCTCGGCCATAAGCCAACAAGGTTTGTTGGAAATAGCCATTTTCTCCCATGGCGTTTGAATAGTCTCTTAAGGTCGAGCCTCCCAAGTTAATGGCCTGCTGCAAAATGCGTTTGATTTCGATCACCAATTGTTCAATTTGGCTATGCGTTAAACTCGATGCCACTTGCGCAGGGTGTATGCCCAAATTAAACAAACTTTCTGTGGCATAGATATTTCCAACACCAACCACTACATGATTATCCATGATTGCAACTTTTATGCCGACCTGCTTATTTTTCAGCTTTTGACTCAAATATTCAGTATTAAAATCTGTGTCCAGTGGTTCAGGCCCAAGCGTATCAATTAACTTGGCTTGTGAGTTTTCATCTAACCATAAGATACACCCAAAACGGCGCGGGTCATGGTAGCGTAGCTCGATATCTTCAAAACGAATAATTAAATGATCATGTTTTCGTAGAGGTTCGCCAATTTCACAAATCCGAAAACTACCCGACATGCCCAAATGCCAAAGCATGGTGTCCTGTTCAAAGCTTGCCAAAATGTATTTGGAGCGCCGACTTAATTGAACTAAGCGCTGTCCGACCAGTTTGTTGAGATCTGCGGGAATTGGCCAACGTAGACTGGATTGACGAACTTCAACGCTGAGTACTTGCTGATCTAACAACGGTAATAAACTGGCTTTGGTGGTTTCAACTTCAGGTAATTCAGGCATGGCAACGTAAGATGATAAAACGTGAGCTTAATATTGCGGTGTACACGCAATATTGCAAGTAGTTTTGGCATCTGTCTTATTTTTCTAAGCATTTAAAACAAAATGAAAAGCAGAATGAGTACTTAGGTAGGAGTAGAGAGCAATTTTTATAGGGACAATCTTTGCACCATTTAAATCAAATCTTATATCTATAATTATTGACTGTATTGATAACTTTTATGAATTAATAATAAAAAAATGCTGAGATCTTTCTTTGAAAATTATGTAATTTTCATTAAATTTTTTATCTAAATGAAGTGGATCTATATTCATTTTAAATCAGAGCTTAGGATTTCATACGATAGTTCACGCTTTATTATGTGCAACGGCAATGTCTGTTTTAGCGACAATGAGTCATGCTGAACAAGTTTTGGATGCTCATGGCCAGTACTTATTCGGTGACTGGCAGGGAAAACGAACTGAATTGGCGCAAAAAGGGATCAAGTTTGAAGCGAATGCGTTAACAGATACCAATTATTTAGCGGATGGTGGACGTAACACTGGTAGAAGTCTGACAACGACTTCTCAGTTTTGGCTAGGCACACAATTTGATTTAGAAAAGTTGGCAGGCTGGGAGGGATTCATCGTTCGTTTTGTTGCGACGTGGTGGATAATGCCTTGGTCTTGGGATTTGTAAGCTGCATTATTTTCTAAATGGATAGCCATAAAAGTGCAAAGGTTTGACAGCAGATTTGCACTTTTAGCGTTGAATGCAAGGCACTTTATTTGTTATAGATCATAGTGAGTACAGGGAGAGCTGTGATGTCATTATTATTTCAACCCATTCAATTTGGGGATTTAAAATTAACAAATAAAATTGTGATTGCGCCCATGTGCCAATACTCTGCCAATGATGCTGGTGAACTCAGCTATTGGCATGAGCAACAATGGGCCAATTATGCTTTGTCTGGTGCAGGCTTATGCATTGTCGAAGCGACAGCCGTACAAGCGATAGGCCGGATTAGTTTTGCAGACTTAGGACTGTGGAATGATTTGCAACGTGCGCAAATGAAGGCCTTACTTCAAAAAGTCAAAACACTCTCCCCAATGCCTTTTGCTATTCAACTGGCACATGCAGGGCGTAAAGCATCGACCGACCGTCCTTGGTCGGGAAAGGGGCAGATCAAACCAAATCAGACGCATGGTTGGCAAACGGTGTCTGCTAGTGATGTGCCTTTTAAGCCCGAAGAGCATGCTCCACATGCTTTGAGTGTGACAGAAATGCAAGACATCATAGATGACTTTGCCAGTGCCGCTGTGCGTGCAGTAGATGCAGGTTTCGAGCTGATCGAACTACATGCAGCCCATGGCTATTTGCTACATCAATTTATGTCGCCCCTGTCGAACCGACGGACGGATGAATATGGTGGAAGCTTTGAAAACCGCATTCGATTTACCTTAGAAGTGTTCCAAGCCATTAAACAAGCCGTTCCTGAAAACTATCCCGTGGGCGTGCGTTTATCTGCAAC
This sequence comes from Acinetobacter sp. UBA6720, assembly GCF_002454215.1. Taxonomy (NCBI): domain Bacteria; kingdom Pseudomonadati; phylum Pseudomonadota; class Gammaproteobacteria; order Moraxellales; family Moraxellaceae; genus Acinetobacter; species Acinetobacter sp. UBA6720. Next base: position 7,651 of record NZ_DKIK01000161.1, on the reverse strand, counting down.
TGACTGGATGGAGTCGACCGCAACAGAAAGTTGGGATATTGATTCAACGGTAGGTCTATCCAAGGCATTGGAGCAACTCGGTGCAGCTTATATTCATGTCTCAAGTGGTGGCTTGCATGTGGAACAAAACATTCAGATCAAGGCCAAATATCAAGTACCTTTTGCTCATGCGGTGAAGCAAGCAGTGCAAATTCCTGTGATTGCGGTAGGACTGATTACAGAAGCCAAGCAGGCTGAACATATTTTGGAAGCGCAAGAAGCTGATGCAATTGGTCTGGCGCGGGCTATGCTGTATGACCCACGATGGCCGTGGCATGCCGCCGCAGAACTAGGTGGAAAAGTCTCTATCGCACCACAGTATTTACGGTGTCAGCCACATGGAATCAAAGATTTATTTTCTGCGTTCTAAGCCCATAAGTCTTTTTAAATATTTCAACTGAGTAAAGATGTGTTCTAGGATAGGTCTTTACTTACATCATCTGGAAAAGGAATAACTTGAATGATTTTCTCGGTAATTTTTCCAGTCTTTTTTTTGCTATTTCTTGGCTTCATTTCAGTCAAAATTCAATTGCTTGCTAAAGAACAAATTATAGCAATCAGTGCCTTTGTTATTAAAATTGCATTACCTGCTTTATTGCTACACGCCTTGGCATCAAAGGACCTGCATGAAATTTGGTATCCGTCCTATTTCTTTGTTTATGCCGTTGTGACTTTTGGTTTATTCATTTCGGCTTTTATTCTCGGTCAAAAGCTTTTTAATAATCACTTTACCCACGCTTCAGTCTTCTCACTGGGTGCATCTATGTCCAATACAGGTTTATTGGGGGCCGCTATTTTGACGCTGCTGATGGGGAGTGAAGCGATGATTTATATTTCATTGGTGGTGATCATTGAAAGTGTATTTTTGGTTCCATTGATGCTCACTTTGGCTGAAATAGGCCGACAAAGGCAAGCCAATGTTGCTTCCATTTTAAAGACTACATTTCTTACTTTATTTAAAAACCCATTGTTCTTGTCGGTGATGATTGGCATGAGCTGTGCGATGTTTGAAATTAAAATTCCGCATTTAATCGACCAAGTGTTTGCAATGTTAGGTCAGACTGCCTCGCCTTTAGCCTTGTTTATTATTGGTGGTGGAATGGTCGGTCTCACTATTCAGTCTTTTAACCTGCAAACGGTTTATCTGGTGGTGTCTAAAAATATTTGTATGCCAATATTGGTTTATTTAGGACTGACCTATTTGACTGCATTGGACCAAAAGATGATTTATGCAGGGACCTTGATTGCAGCCTTACCGATGCCATCTCTATTTGGTATTTTTGGGCAAGTGTATGGTTTGAATGAAAAAGCACTCACCCCATTGATGATCAGCACGTTATTGAGTTTTGTGGTGGTCAGTGTCTTGATTGGTCTTTGGTGGTAAAAAAATACTCTCCTTGGAGAGTATTTTTGAAGAAAATATTTATTTTTTAACCGCTGCTGTTGCAGGGGACTTGGCTTGATTCGCCATCATGGTTTCAACCTGTGCTAATGACTCTTTCGCTTGTGGCACATTTTCTTTGGCTAGAGCAGTAAAAATTTTCTTCGCCTCTGGTAAGTTCTGCGGAATGATATTGCCATTGGCAAACATATTGCCCACGGCCATTAGGGCAGGAATGTAACCTTTTTTGGCTAAGTCTTGAATGCTGTTGAGACCTTTTTGAATCGGCGCTTCTTGTTTGTTTTTAAAGCCTGTGCTGATGTCGTACAAGGCTTGTGCATGAATGGCTTGATAGTTGCCTTTTTTCACCAAAGGATCAAGTTTCTTCAGGGCTAACTTTTCAGACTCTGGTTTATTTTCAGAAAATAACAGCACGGCATATTCAACAGTTGCATCATCAAAGCCTAGTTTAGAGGCAGCTTCAAAGTGTTGTTTGGCTTTGTTGAGGTCTTGTGGCAAGCCTAAAGTGCCAGTGACATAGTTTTTCGCAAGCACATAATGCGCAACAGGGTAGCCTTTGTTTGCAGCATCTTGATAGAGCTGAATGGCTTTTTTCTCATTCTTCGCTGTGCCTTGGCCAGTCTGAGTCAAATAAGCCAAGTTGTACATGGCTTGTGGGTTGCCAGACTTTGCCAGTTTTTCTAAAGACTGATATGCCCCCGTCATATTGTTGGCTTTGACCATTTCCTCAATCTTGGCAAATTCAGGGTTGATGGTATCTTGAGTGGTGGCTGCAAGTGCAAGCTGGCTAGTGAGTGCAATTAAGCTTGCAAGTACGAGTTTCTTCATGTTTTATAAACCTTTTTCTTACACATAAGTCCATCTATGTGTGTATTTGTTTTGAGTCATTTCACATCATAAGTTGAATTGTGTGAATGTAAATATCTGAATTGTGTCTTGGTCTTACAAATTTCCGTTGATTGTGTTGATCGGTATATATTTTTCCAATACAAACCTCGTGATGTACGGTGGAAAGGACCGAAACGTGTTATTGGTAGTTGTAGCTGATGAGCTTCGTGTTTTATTAGGATTCTGGCTTAGATTCTGTTTAAATAGCGCTGAAAATGAGAAGCGAGTTCAGCATGTTTATTAAGTCAATTAAGCGAAATTATTTAAAAGTTTTGGCCGATGAGTCGATTCCAGATGGCGAAAAAATTGATGCCTTATTGATGAAATTGGGTGGTGAGTTTTTAGTGAGCAAAGATGACCGCGTGTATATCTTTGAAAAAGACGGTGTGACCGCAAAATTTGATGCTAAACATGCACGAGACTTTTCATTTAAAGACTATCTCTGCAAAGACATGAATAAATTGTTTCATGATTTTTGATATTTAATGTTCATTGAAAATAAGTGAATTGTTAAATAAGGCTCTAAAAATGGTTTAAGTTCTTGGAGGAGCTTTTTATCCAAGTACCGATGCTTGTTATAGATTTCTAAAGCAATACTTTTGTATAGCCATATAACGACAATGAAGGCCTTAATCCACTGTAAAGACGTTTGCAGTGGTTGGGCTAAAAGATAATATAAAATAATAGTTTGTATATGAATAGCCTATACGATTTTCTAGCAAAAGCATTTGACGCTATGCTCATCATTCAAGTTATATCATATAAAAAAGAAGCTTACTTTTCATAAGATGAATCGAGACCGATCTAAAATGATAAAAATATTCTCAATCTTATTTCTATGTTTATGTTGCTCAATGGCAGTTTTAGCAGGGCAGCCCAATCTTGTTCCTCATCAAATCAATTTGAAAAATGGGAAGCGTTTTTCTCTAAATCTCCCCGCAAATTACGAAATCATTCCTGCGGCTGAAGGTTTAAAACGCGTTCGTTTTTTTAGCAAAGCACCTGACGGGAGAATGTTTGTAACGGATATGCACGATTTGACCGACAATAAAAAAGGCATCGTTTATATTTTGGATGAATGGAATACTGAAACAGGAAAATTCGGCAGAATTATTCCTTATATGACGGGGTTAAAAAATCCAAATTCAGTCCAGTTTTATACCGATTCTCAAGGACAGGATTGGTTATATTTGGCTGAAACGCATCAGCTCACCCGACGAAAATTTATCCAAGGCGAAATTAAACCCACGGCTAAAGCTGAAATCTTAGCGACGTTTCCTGATTATGGCTTAAGTTATAAATATGGGGGCTGGCATCTAACGCGAACCATTGCCGTAGGTGGGAACGGCAAAATTTATGTCTCGATCGGCTCAAGTTGCAATGCTTGTGCCGAAAAAGAAAAAGTTAGAGCGACCGTTTTAGAAATGAACCCCGATGGTTCGGAACAAAAGATTTTTGCCACAGGCTTGCGCAATGCAGTGGGTTTGAGATGGATAGGTAAATTTTTATTTGCTACCAATCAAGGTGTAGATCATCTAGGTAAACATAAACCTGATGAAACTTTTTATGCACTTAAGCGTGATGTCGATTATGGTTGGCCATCTTGCTATTCGTCGAATGGTAAAATTATTGCAGATCCAAAATTTAAACGTTCAACAGGATGTAAAAATGTACCATCTCCTTACGCCTATTTCCCTGCGCACTCGTCGGCACTTGGTTTTGACTATTTTGATCATCCAAATACCGATGACACCATTAAAAATTCTTTTTTAGTGGCGTTGCATGGTTCTACGGATGCCACAATTGGTCATGGCTATAAAATTGTGATTATGCGCAAAGGGAAAAAACTACAGACTTTTATGGATGGTTTTTTAGTGGGTAAAACGGTAAATGGGCGACCCGCAGATATTTACCGTATAGATGCAAATTCATTTTATTTTTCAGATGATAAGGGTGGTGTGGTTTATTATGTGAGACGGAAAGAGTAGTTATAAAAAAGCCAAAGTATTTTTAAACTTTGGCTATGAGAGGATTACTGTTTTAAGTTATTACTTTCGTCAATATGCTGAAAAATACGTTCACAAAGTTTTTTTGCTTTAGGCGTTAATTGCCAATCAGGATTTTCGTCAAAATCTTTGATGATTTCACGGCAAAAGTCTAATTTTTTCTTAATCGTTCCTACTCCAGCGCCGTCAGCAAATGGATTTTTATAAGGATTTTGATCAGCTATCTTAATTGCTTCATCTAATAAACGTCCAATACCGTATTTCGTGTGATCAAAGTAATTTTGACTATTAATATTTGATATTAAATCAAAATTATAACCTTCTTTAGTGTCGTTATTCATTCGTTCAAAACGCTCTTGTGCAACACGAATGATTACTTCAAAAGGGAGGGTATTTTCTGTTTCTTTGCACGGTAGAAGGTAAAATTGTTCACCTAATGATTCAGTCAATTGTTCAACACGATTACCTTTTTCTTGAATATCGCCATCAGCAATAAGAAGCACACTACTTGTTGTGAGTAAAGCATTCATACCTTGATCATTTAAGTGATCAGTAAATTCATTACTAAAGTCCCAATGGACTAAATTACTTCCAGCATATTCAACAAATGTGTAGTGATAATTCGGCATAAAACGTCGATATTTCTTATATTGCTCGGCATCAGTTTTCTCTAATTCAGCTAAATATTTTTCCATATACTTGGTGATATACAGACGGTCAGTAATGCCTTCGACCCAAATGGTACAATTAGCTAAATAAACCGAAGATGGTTTTACACCAAGAGAGGCTAGTAGGTCACGATCTCGGTCACAGCGATAAATTTTAAAATCAAAGCCATCTTTAGGATTTTCTTTTTGTTGTTTTACAAACTTTTGGATGATGACTTGATCTGATTCATCTGCCATATCTAAAAGATGGTTTGAGTGAGTGGTAAAGAAATAATAATGATTGGTTTCATTCAAATAAAAGTTCATTAACTGACGAACCATACCTGCATGCATGTGAAGTTCTGGTTCTTCAATAAAGAAGGCATGAATATTTTTTTTATTTACAAATGCTTCATAAGTCAAGATAATGACTTGTTGTAAACCATCGCCAAGTTGCGAAATAGGAAATTGTGGTTCATTGCCAATTTTGATGTGTGGAATATTGTCATCGTGAATTGGAATAATGACAACTCGTTCATTATTAAAAAAATAACTTGATAAAGCATTTTGATAATCTTCTATGATTTGCCATTGATGTTCTTGCCCATTTCTAAATTTAGTCAAATTTTCATAAAAATTTTCACCAGTTATTAATCGCTCTTTGAATAGCTTTTCTTTTTGTTGTGAATCCATTCCTACCTTTATCACATTGTCAAAATAGTCGATGAATGTTCTGGTGACAAAAGGTGTAGGTATTGGTTGATTATTATGAGAAAGAAGTCTTAAGCCTCTTAATGTAGGTATATACCTGTTTTGAATTCCAGAAAATTTTGTTGATGACCTAAAATTATTAAAACTTTGTATTAATTTGTTGAGAAGATTGTTAAAAGTTTGATTTTCATCAAGTTCATAATTTGTAAGAAAATTTAATTTTTCAGCATGTTTTTTAAAATCTTCAGCTTCTAAATAATTATTTTTTTGAAAAAATGTTATAATTTCAATTAATTTTGAAAATTCATCATCTGGAATTGGTTTTGAATCCAGAATATATTTTCTAATGGAGTTATAGATATCACCTGTATATTTTTTTCTTTTCAATTGGCTCTTGCATTCTTTATCGATAAATGGAATTATTTCTTGAAACTCACTTAAATCCATTAAGTTTATATTATAAGTATAGAAAGTTTTCTTTGATAAAAATAAATTCCTCAAAAACCTACTTTTCCCTGCATTATTTTTACCAATAAAAAAGTTGAGTCGTTTTATTTCTATAATTTGATCATAATCTTTTTCATTATCAGAACGATAACCTTCTAAATTTTCAGCCCAATAGTATAATTTTTCAGTCATTAAAAAGCCCCAAAAACCAAGAATAAGTTTTAGAGGCTAATTTATCATAACATTCTAAAAAATATAAACTTACTGCGGTCTTGCCACATCACCATTTAAGTGTTCTGGTAAGTCTAAAACCGTCACATCCAGTTCGCTCAAAGACTCAGGACGTGCCACCACCAATGCGACATAACCGCCATCAATTGCAGCGCTGTTCACCACTTGAATACCTTTATTCAACTGTTCCGCTTGCGCAGGCGTACTGCTTGTACCCTGGATTAAATGCAACCACGCTTTTGGTTTGGCTTTAAACCATAAACGCGCAATCACTTCCTGACCCAAGTAACACCCTTTGTCATAGTGCACGCCTTCACGTTGGTGTAAACGAAGCTCTTGAGGTTGAAACACATGCTCAATCGCTTGGTCGATAAACGCTTCACCATGAGTAATGGCTTGCACTTGCCATGCTGCAATATCGGTATGCTCAGCAGAAAAGGTGGTACGGTCTTGTGTGAAGGTTGGAAAAACTGAACCCATAGGTTCAAGTTTCATTTTAGAGAAGGCACCAAACTTTTTAATGTGTTTGGCAAACTCTTCCGACTGGTCTTGAGTGGTGACAATTTCAAAATGTTCAGGGTTACGTTTTGTCAGCCACAAACCAAAGTGGATACGACCTTTCAAGTCACAAATGGCGGTGTATTGCGTTGTATTTTCAGCTAAAGCTTCAACGTTGACCGTCACTTGGCCTTGTAAAAATTTGAGTGCATCTACACCAATTAAAGTGAAAGAGGAGAAAGCTAGATCGCTCATGAATTGCTCGCCTACCTTAAAATCTAATACTAAAGAATTAGGGCTATTTTCCGCTATTTTTCAGAAAAAATCATATTTAGAGTAAATATTTAAAAGTTAATGTAACTAAATATTTCAAAACCCCCTGTTTTTATACCTAAGCTTATGAAATATAAACGATTTGGGAAATGGGTTTTCGACAGTGTAGTATGCCTAGCAGACAAAGATGAATTGTCTAGTAAAGACAGTGAAGAAAAATGAAACACCAAAGGCAGGAACGCTATGAACAATAATCACCGCAAACCACTGCAAGGCACCCAGCTAGAATACTTTGATGTGCGAGAAGCCGTTGAACAGATTCAGCCAGGCGCTTATGCAAAACTTCCATACACCTCAAAAGTATTGGCTGAACAGTTAGTGCGTCGTTGTGATCCTGCCATTTTGGAGCAGTCACTAAAAGAACTGATTTTCTCAAAACAAGATCATTATTTCCCTTGGTATCCTGCACGTGTGGTGTGTCATGACATCCTTGGACAAACGGCACTTGT